>JBAVCA010000085.1:0-2684 GCA_049586475.1 Nocardioides sp. | reverse complement strand
AGCCTGCGGTGCCTGCTGCCCCCGCCCGCACCGTCGAGGCGCGCGACCCCGGCTCCGTCCGGGTGCTCGCCAAGCCCCCGGTGCGCAAGCTCGCCAAGGACCTCGGCGTCGACCTCACCACGGTGGTCGCCACCGGGCCGAACGGGTCGATCTCTCGAGCTGATGTCGAGTCGGCAACGGCTGCGACGACAGCTGATGCGGGGGCTCCGAGTGCTTCGGGTGCCTCAAGGCCGATGCCCGCTCGCGGCACCTCGCCGAGCACGGAGCGTGAGACCCGAGAGCCGATCAAGGGGGTCCGCAAGATGATGGCGGGCGCGATGGTCGGCTCGGCCTTCAGCGCGCCCCACGTCACCGAATGGGTCACGATCGACGCGACGGCGACCGTCGAGCTGGTCGAGCGGCTCAAGGGACACCGCGACTTCCGTGGGGTCAAGGTCTCGCCGCTGCTCGTGCTCGCCAAGGCGGTGTTGCTGGCGATGCGCCGGGCCCCCGAGATCAACTCCTACTGGGACGAAGCCGCGCAGGAGGTCGTCCTCAAGCACTACGTCAACCTGGGGATCGCCGCGGCCACCCCTCGCGGCCTGGTCGTGCCCAACGTCAAGGATGCCGACCAGATGTCGTTGCTCGAGCTCGCCGACGCATTGGCCGGGCTGACCGCGACCGCTCGGGAGGGGAAGACCCAGCCGGCCGAGATGGCCGACGGCACCTTCACGATCACCAACGTCGGCGTCTTCGGCGTCGACGCGGGCACCCCGATCATCAACCCGGGTGAGTCGGCGATCCTGTGCTTCGGTGCGATCAAGAAGCAGCCCTGGGTGGTCTCGACCGCCGACGGGGACGAGATCGCCGTACGTCACGTGACGACGCTGGCGCTGAGCTTTGACCACCGCCACGTCGACGGAGAAAAGGGCTCGCGCTTCCTCGCCGACGTCGCCGGCATCCTGGCCGACCCGGGCTCGGCGCTGTTGTTCTGAGCGGTGCCGTCCGCCCGGATTGCTCCTGGACGTGCTGCGCTGTGACGCGTGGATCACCGGCACCCGGTGCCGGTGATCCCCGCGCTCCTCGACTCAGGGCTCGACCGGACCGACCTCCCAGCCCTCGGGGCTGATCGGGTGCAGGATCGCGTCGGTGCCGCCGTCGACGTAGAGACAGGTGCCGACGATGAGCGCGGCCGCATCCGAGAGCAGGAAGGCGATCGGGGCAGCAACCTCCTCGGCGAACCCGTCGCGTCCGATCGCGGTTGGGTAGGCGTCTCCGAGCGGACCGAAGACGGGGTCGGCTGCCATCTGCGCCGTCATGGCCGTTGCGATCTTGCCCGGCGCGACGGAGTTGAGCCGGATGCCAGCCCCGATCCACTCCGGCTTCACGCCCTCGCGGCGCGCCCACCAGGCCAGGGCGGCCTTGGTCGAGGGATAGATCATCACTGCTTCGGTCGCGGCTGCCGCTGCGCGGGCGGCGTCCTCGTCCTCGCGCAGGCACAGGGTGGCGACCTCGGCGTTCCAGCCAGGCATGCCGGTGATCGAGTTGGAGGCCAGGAGCACCACCGACGACTGCTCAGCGGCGACCAGCTGCGGGCGCAGACCGCGCGCGAGGGCGATCGCCCCGAAGAAGTTCACCGAGGTCACCAGGGCCGGATCGGTGCCGGTGAAGCCGCCGAGGCCGGCAGCGGGCACGAGCCCGTGGACCACGTCGGTCAGGGCCTGCACGCCAGCCACTGCCTCCGCGCGGCCTGCGGGCGTCGCCAGGTCGGCGTTCACTTCGGCCTGGTGCCGGTCGACGGTGACGACACGGTGGCCCTGGGCGCGCAGGAGGGTGGTCGTCGCGGCGCCGATCCCGCTGGCCGCGCCGCTGACGACGTACGTGCGTGGGGTGGTGTCCATCCGAGCAGGCTAGAACACGTTCTCGCTGGGCCGGTGCTGCTCGGCCTGATCAGACATAGCGGCGGGCGCGGGCGGCGGGAGTCCCCGCCCCGGTGCGCAGGAGTGCCGACAGCTCGTGCTCCAGCACTGCACCGACCCGCTGGCAGAAAGCCTCGGCCTCGTCGGCGGCGTCCGGGTGCTCGGCGACGATCCGATCGACCACGCCGAGCCGGTGCAGGTCGATCGCGCGAACCTGCTGCTGTCGGGCCATCTCCGGGGCATGGTCGAGGTCACGGTGGACGATCGCACTCGCACCCTCGGGCGGCAGGGGGGAGAGCCAGGCGTGCTGCGCGGCGACCACCCGGTCTGCGGGGAGGAATGCCAACGCGCCGCCGCCGTTGCCTTCGCCGAGCATCAGGCACAGGGTCGGTGCGGGCAGCGAGACCAGCTCGGCCAGGCAGCGTGCGATCTCGCCGGCGAGCCCGCCGTTCTCGGCCTCAGGCGACAGCGCGGCCCCCTGGGTGTCGATCACGGTCACGAGCGGCAGCCCCAGCTCGGAGGCCAGCCGGAATCCGCGACGCGCCTCACGCAGCGCCTGGGGGCCCATCGGGTGGTCGGCGGTCTGACCGCGTCGGTCCTGGCCGAGGAATACGCACGGCGCCCGGCCGAAGCGCACCAGCGCGATCAGCAGGCCGGGATCCTGTTCCCCCTGGCCGGTCCCGTTGAGTGGGACGACATCGCTGGCCGCGTACTTGAGCAACCGGCGCACCCCGGGGCGATCGGGTCGTCGAGAACGGGTGACGGCGTCCCAGGTCTCGACGTCCG
>JBAVCA010000084.1:0-1970 GCA_049586475.1 Nocardioides sp. | reverse complement strand
GGTGAGGAGCCCCGCGCGGATGAGGATCGAGGCGGTCGAGGGCGCGCTCAGCTCGGCCAGCACCCGGGTGCGTCGTCCCCACAGCTGCGCCGCCAGGAAGGCCAGTCCGATCAACGCCACGAGCACGTAGGACGCGGTACCGGTGAGAAACTTGAACCGGGCGAACTCGAGCAGCCAGCTGTCGGCGGGCAGGTTGATGGTGCCGTCGCTGCCCAGGACGTAGAGCAGCACCCCCTGAAAGGCGAGCAGCCCGGCGAGGGAGAAGACGAAGCTGGGCACGCCGAGCTTGGTGTAGAGGAAGGCGTAGACCAGACCGACGGCCACCCCGACGAGGACGCCGGCGAGGATGCCGAGGATCAGCGGGCGTCCGCTGTTGACCACCTGCACCGCCATCACCGCGGCTGACGCGCCGCTGACGGAACCGACCGACAGGTCGATCTCTCCCAGCAGCAGGACCAGCACGATGCCGAGGGAGATGATCCCGATCGGCGCCGCGAACTGGGTGATGGTCACCAGGTTGCGCGAGGACAGGAAGATCGGTTCCTTGAGGTAGAAGACCACGCTGATCGCGACCAGGCCGAAGACCACGGGAAGGCTGCCGAGGTCCCCTCCCTTCAGCCGCGACCAGAAGGCGAGCAGCATCGCTGCCGGTCCACGGCCCTGAGCGATGAGCCGCTCGTCGAGACGGTCCGAGGAGGTCGCGCTGACGGGCTCAGCCATCGTGGTGCTCCTTGCTCGCTGCGCCTGAACGGGCGGCCCTGCTGGCCACCACGTTGTCGGAGGCGCCGGTGATGGCCGCCACCAGGTCGGCCGTGCTGACGTCCTCGGTACGGAACTCCGCAGCGTTGCGCCCCAGGCGCATCACCACGATCCGGTCGGCCACGGCCTGGACGTCCGCCATGTTGTGGCTGATCAGGATGACCCCGAGTCCGTTCTCACGCAGCCGCTCGACGAGGTTGAGGACCTCGGCAGTCTGGGCAACGCCCAACGCCGCTGTCGGCTCGTCGAGCATCACCACCTGGGGGTCGCCGACCAACGAGCGGGCAATGGCGACGGTCTGCCGCTGACCGCCCGACAGCGCGGCGATCGGAATCCGCACCGAGGGGATCTTGGCCGAGAGGCTGCGCAGGAGGCGCCACGACTCCACCTCCATCGCCACCTCGTCGATGACTCCTTTGGTCCGGCGCTCCTGCCCGAGGAAGAGATTGGCGACGACGTCGAGGTTGTCACACAGCGCGAGGTCCTGGAACACGGTCGCGATGCCGAGGTCCTGGGCCTGACGAGGACCGCCGACCTTGACCTTCTTGCCCGCGAGCTCGATGGTGCCGGAGTCCGGCTGGTAGACGCCTGAGATCACCTTGACGAGCGTTGACTTGCCGGCACCGTTGTCCCCCACCAGGGCGACCACTTCCCCAGCTGCGACGTCGAGGTGCACGTCGGTCAGCGCCTGGACGGCGCCGAATCGCTTGTGGATCCCGGCCAGCGAGAGCACGGTCTCCCGCGACTCCCCGACCGTGGTCGCCACGTGGTGGGGGGCGGTGGTCACTGGATTCCGGCCGACTTGCATGCCTCGGCGTAGGCCGCAGCACAGATGTCGTCGGCGCTGTAGAAGCCGTCGGCGATGACGGTGTCGGCGACGTTGTCCTGCGTGACGGCGGTGGGGCTGAAGATGTAGGAGGTGACGCCCTCGAAGTCCGACTGCTCGACACCGGTCACCGACGTCGTCGGGATCTCGTTGCCCCGGGCGATGTCGACGGCCAGCTCGGCGGCGGTCTCGGCCTCGATCGGGATCGGCTTGTAGATGGTCACCGTCTGCTCACCGGCGACGATGCGCTGGACCGCTGCGAGCTCGGCGTCCTGACCGGTGATCGGCGGCAGGTCGGCAGCCTTGACACCGGCTCCGAGGAGGGCGGCGACGACGCCACCAGCCTGGCCGTCGTTGGCGGCGTAGACGCCGTCGATGTTCTCGG
>JBAVCA010000083.1:0-10943 GCA_049586475.1 Nocardioides sp. | reverse complement strand
CGAGCCATTGCCCGGCGCGGTCTTCTCGGTCGCGCGCCTCGAGGCCGGCGACACCGTGACCCTGCCGGGCGGCGCGTTCGTGCACGTCCACGTCGCCCGCGGCGCGCTGACCCGCTCGTCGATGGCGGAGCCGCTGCAGGAGGGCGATGCCTTCCGCTTCACCGACGAGGGCCCTCACGACGTCACCGCAAGCGTCCCCACCGAGCTGCTCGTCTGGGAGTTCGCCGCCTGAGGACGGGTATTCCGTCCCATTCGGTACGCAAAAAGGCCGAAAACCGGTCCGAATGCGTACGAAATGGGACGGAATACCCGACCCCGGCGGCCGCAGCTATCCGGGAGCGATGACGGACAGCGCGCCCGGAAGCACCTCGACCACGGCCGGTGCGCCGCCGAGACGCGGCAGCGCACCGAGCGGTTCGCCGTCGCCACCGACCGGGACGCCGGCGGAACCGGCGCAGTCAGCGGCGATCTCGATCCGCTTGCCCCGCAGCACGCTCACCTCTGGCAGATCGACGTGCGCGCCGTCGTACACCTGGGGGAGCGAGCGCATCAACGCCAGCTTGGAGGCGGCCTCGATGACGACCACGTCGAGCAGGCCGTCGTCGAGCACGGCGTCCGGGGCGATCTTCATGCCCTTGCCGTAGAACGCGGAGTTGGCGACGACGACGTTGGCTGCCGCGTACTCCGCGGCCACGCCGTCGACGCTCACCCGGTAGGTCGCCGGCTTGTAACCGGCGAGGGCGCGCAGTGCTGCGTAGGGGTACTGCAGCTTGCGCGGCAGCCGGTGGGCACGATCGACGAGCTGGGCAGCGCGCGCGTCGACCCCGCAGTAGACCGAGCCCGCCACGCGGCGCGGGGACTCGCCCGGCAGGGTCCAGCAGACGAGGTCGACGGTGCGGACCACGCCTGTGAGCAGCAGCGCCGCCTGCTCCTCGATCGTCTCCGGGATGCCGAGCATGCGCGCGAAGTCGTTGCCGCGGCCAGCCGGTACGACGGCCAGCGTGCCCCCCGCGAGCGAGACCGCCCCGGCCAGCGACGAGAGCATGCCGTCGCCACCGACGGAGACCACGACATCTCCTCGCGCGACGGCCTCGTCGACGAGGCCGAGCATCGCCTGGGGACCCGGGGAGTAGGTCACGTCGACCCGCGCCCCGGCGTCGCGCAGCAGCCGCGAGACCGGCAGGACCGCTCCGGGAGCGGCGCCGCCCCCCGAGGCGGGGTTGACCAGGAAGGTGAACGATCGGGCGTCCTGCGAGGGCTCAGGCATCGGGGATCAGCACTCCGGGGTTGAGGATGCCGGTGGGGTCGAGGTCGGCCTTGACCGCCCGCAGCACCGACGCGCCGAGCTCGCCGATCTCCTGGGTCAGCCACGGCCGGTGGTCGGTCCCGACGGCGTGGTGGTGGGTGATGGTGGCACCCGCGGCCATCATCGCCTCGCTCGCTGCCGCCTTGGCCTTCAACCACTGCGGCAGCGGGTCGGCCGCGCCCTTGGTGGCGATCGTGAAGTAGAGCGAGCAGCCCGTCTCGTAGACGTGGCTGATGTGGCACAGCACGATCGCGCCGTCGCCGAGCTCGCCGGTGAGGGCCTCCTTGACCGAGGTGTAGAGCGCGTCCCGGTTGGACCAGAACGTCGCGGTCTCCATGGTCTCGACGAGCACGCCGACGTCGAGCAAAGCGTCTCGCAGGTACGGAGCTCCGAAGCGCCCGTGCGCCCAGGCGGCGCCGGCGTCCTCGCCGACCGCGATGCCGCCAAGGCCCTCGAGGACCGCGGTGACGGCGGAGCGCTTGGCGGCCACAGCAGCAGGCTCGCCTTCGTAGCCGCTGATCATCAAGCAACCGGGTGCGGGCGCGTCGTCCCCGCCGATGTCGTCGGGGCGGGCGAGGTTGATCGCGGTCTCGTTCTCGTCAGAGAGCCGGATGACCGTGGGCAACAGGCCGGCCTGGGCCAAGGTCCGCATCGCGTCCGCCCCGGCGTCGAAGGACGACCAGCGCCAGCCTTCGTAGACCTTCTCGACCGGCAGCGGCCGGACCCGCACGGTGACGGCCGTGATGACGCCGAAGGCGCCTTCAGAGCCCAGGATCAGCTGGCGCAGGTCGGGCCCGGCGGCATTGGCCGGAGCGCTGCCCAGGCGCATCTCGCCGCGCGGAGTGGCGACGCGCAGCCCGACGACGAGCGCGTCGAAGCGCCCGTACCCGGCGCTGGACTGGCCGCTCGAACGGGTCGCGGCGAAGCCACCGATCGTGGCGTACTCGAAGGACTGGGGGTAGTGACCCAAGGTGAGCCCCTGTTCGGCGAGCAGCGCCTCGGCCTCGGGCCCGCGCAGGCCCGGCTCGAGGGTGGCGGTCATCGAGACCTGGTCGACGTCGAGAAGCTGCTTCATCCGCACCAGGTCCAGCGAGACGAGACCAGCGAACCCGTCGCGCCGCGCGGCCAGGCCGCCGGTGACCGACGTGCCGCCACCAAAGGGGACGACCGCCAGGCGGTGCTCGACTGCGAAGGCAAGCACGGCAGCGACATCGTCGTGGCTCGCCGGCCGGAGGACGGCGTCGGGGGCGTCGCTGAGGTCGCCGGCACGCATCTTCAGCAGGTCGGGCGTGGACTTGCCGCGCGTGCGCAGGCGTCGGGTCTCGTCGTCGACCAGCACGTGCTCGTCACCGATCAGCTCTCCCAAGGCTTCGACCAGCTCGGCGCCGAGCCCGCTCTGGGGCAGCGGCGGCGCTTCGATCGCGGGACGGTTCTCGAGCCCGAAGGTCATCTCGATCAAGCTCAGTGCTGCGTCGGGAAGAGGAGCAGCAAGGCGTGGATCGCCCCAGCGGGAAGGGTGCATCTCGGACTGGGTGAACGGCAGCGGAGTCAGGGTCACGTGTTACAGTGTGACACATGACGTCACTTCGTCACAACGGTTCCGACCTTCCCGACTCGAGTCGCGACCCGCGGGACCTCTACCTCGATGCCGCTCGTGCCTGCCTCCTCGACGTCGGCTGGCGGCGCACCACGCTGACCGAGGTGGCGCGCCGGGCCGGCGTCTCCCGGATGACCATCTACCGTGCCTGGGCCGACATGCCGCAGCTCCTGGGCGACCTGATGACCCGCGAGTGGACCGGCTTGGTCGAGACCGCGATCGCCGCGGCCGATCCGGCTCAGCCCCGCATCCAACGGCTGGTGGCAACGATCTCCGCGACGGTTCGAGCACTGCGAGCCAACGAGCTCTTCGTCCGTGTCGTCGAGCTCGACCCGGAGCTGATCCTGCCCTACCTCCTGGCTCGACGCGGCCGCTCACAGGACCTGATCCTCGGCCTCATCGAGACCGAGATCATCGCCGGCCAAGCCGCTCGCGAGGTGCGACAAGGTGATCCGACAGTCATCGCGCGCGGACTCCTGCTGGCCGCCCATGGCTTCGTCCTGTCAGCCCACACCATGCTCGACGACTCGGTCGACGGGCCCGCTCTCGAGGCCGAGCTCGAGCTGCTGCTGAGCCGGGGACTAGCCGCATGAGCACTCCCCAGCAGAGCCGTCATCAGATCGACCAGCGGGTCAGCCAGCGGATCACCCCTGGTCTTGACGACGCGCCCGGAGAGGTCGACCTGGTCGTGATCGGGCTCGGGGTCACCGGTGCCGGCGTGACGCTCGATGCCGTCAGCCGCGGCTTGTCCGTGCTCGCCGTCGACGCCAACGACCTCGCGTTCGGCACCTCGCGATGGTCGTCCAAGCTCGTGCACGGCGGGCTCCGCTACCTCGCCAACGGGCAGGTCGGCGTCGCCCACGAGAGCGCCGTCGAGCGCGGGATCCTGATGGAGGTCACCGCTCCGCACCTCACTCGAGCGATGCCCTACGTCGTCCCGTTCACCACGTCGACCGGTCGACTGCAGCGCGGGCTCACCCGCGCCGGGATGCGTGCGGGCGACCTCCTGCGCCGCAGCGCCCGCACCTCGAAGGCCACCCTGCCCGCGCCTCGCAGGCTGTCGGTCACCGAGGCCCGAGCGCTGGTCCCACCGCTGCGGGCCGCCGGGCTCACCGGCGGCACCCTCTCGTGGGACGGTCAGCTCGAGGACGACGCCCGCCTCGTCACCACCATCGCCCGCACCGCCGCGGGGCTCGGCGCCCACGTGCGCACCCGCGCTCGGGTCCTCAACGCGACCGGTACCCGGGTCGAGCTCCGCGACGAGCTCAGCGGCGCGAGCCGCACCGTCATCGCTCGGGCCGTCATCAGCGCCACCGGGGTGTGGGCCGACCAGCTGGTCGACGAGGTGCGGCTGCGCCCGAGCCGTGGCACGCACCTGGTCCTGCGTGCCGAGACCCTGCCGGGCCTGCGCACGGCCGTCTTCGTGGCCGTGCCCGGAGCCACCAACCGCTTCGTGATGGTGCTCCCTCAACCCGACTCGACGATCTACGTCGGCCTCACCGACGAGCCGATCGACGGTGAGATGCCCGACGTCCCGACCCCTTCCGAGAGCGAGATCGGCTTCCTGCTCGATGTCGTCTCGGCGTCCTTCACCCACCCGCTGCACCGCTCCGACGTCGTCGGCGCCTACGCCGGGCTACGCCCCCTGCTGGACAGCGCCGACGGCTCCACCGCCGACCTCTCGCGGCGCCATGCGGTGCTGACGAGCCGCTCGGGCGTGGTGACGGTCGTCGGCGGCAAGCTCACGACCTACCGACGGATGGCCGAGGACGCTGTTGACGCCGTGGTGGAAGGAGCCGGCCTCAGCGCCGGACCGTGCGTGACCCGGACCCTTCCGCTCCTCGGAGCTGCATCGCGCGCCGATCTGGCCGCGCTCGAGCTGCCCGAGCGTCTCGTACGCCGCTACGGCACCGAGGCTGAGCTTGTGCTGACCAACGCCCGTGAGGTCAGCGGCCTCTGCGACGACGAGCTGCTCGACCCCGTCGCCGAGGAGGTGCCCGTGACTTTGGCCGAGCTCATCTTCGGCGTCACCCACGAGGGAGCTGCAGACGTCGACGACCTCCTCGATCGCCGCACCCGGATCGGTCTGGTGCCGGCCGACCGGCTGCGCGCGGTCCCCGCTGCCGAACGCGCCCTCGCGCTCGCGCGACAGCACGCCGAGCATCCGTGAGGCCGAGCTGACTCAGCCGATGCGCGCGCCGAGCAGCGTTCCGACGAGGAACGTGGCGAGCATCGCGAAGAGTCCACCGGCCATGTTGCGCGCGACGGCCCGACCGGCCGGGGCTCCCCCGAGACGCGCGCTCACGTAGCCGGTCAGGGCAAGGGCGATGGTGACGGCCGCGATCGTGATCCACACCCGCGCGGAGGCGACGACGAAGCTGATCGTCAGCAGGGGCAGCAGCGCCCCGAAGATGAAGGAAATCATCGATGCGTACGCCGCTGCCCACGGGCTGGTGAGGGCGTTCGGGTCGATGCCGAGCTCGGCCTCCGCGTGCGCGCCGAGGGCATCGTGGGCGGTGAGCTGCTTGGCGACCTCGAGCGCCAGGCCCGGGTCCAGCCCTTTGCCTGCGTAGATGTCGGCGAGCTCGGCGAGCTCGGCCTCGGGTGTCTCGCGCAGCTCGCGCTCCTCCTTGGCCAGCAGTGCTCGCTCGGAGTCACGCTGCGTGGACACCGAGACGTACTCGCCGGCGGCCATGCTCATCGCGCCGGCGACCAGTCCAGCCACGCCGGCGACGACGATCGCGCTCCGATCGGCCGTGGCGCCGGCGACACCGACGACGATGCCGGCCGTGGAGACGATGCCGTCATTGGCACCCAGGACCGCGGCACGCAGCCAGTTGAGCCGACCGGCGATCGAGTCGTCATGCGGCTCGTCGTCGTGCGGACCGATCACTGCTTCGTCCCGAGCCACGGGGTCGGTGGTGTCACTGCTCATCGGTACATCCTCATGGGCTCATCGTGGTCGGAGCGGGTGTCCACAGCAACCAAGGCAAACCTCGCTAGCCCCTCCGGGCCGGGTTACGCCACCGATCGGCCATTTGTCCCGAGCTCAGCCTCACGGGGCGCTGAGGACATGGTCTGCTGACAAGCAGTATCCGACGTGCCGCGCGTCGGCGCATCGAATCGAGGACCCCACCATGACCCGTTCACCACTTCGCCTGCTCGCCGCAGCGTTCCTCGCGATCGCCCTGATCGTCGCCGGCACCACCGGCCCAGCCGGTGCGTCGACCGCGCAACCCGACGCCGCGACGAGCCCGAGCGCGGCCTGCCAGTCGGCGTACAGCGACTTCCTGGCCTCGGCCATCACGTACAACGCGAAATCCAAGCAGGTCAAGAAGGACGCCAAGCGCGTCAAGCGCGCCCAGACGACGCGTGCCAAGGCCAAGGACGCCAAGCAGGAGCGTCGCGCCGTGCGCAAGCTGAAGAAGACCCAGAAGGCGCAGAGCAAGCACCTGCGGCAGCAGTCGAAGCTGAAGTCGAAGGCCATCGCCTCCTATCAGGTCTGGCAGGACTGCGAGTCGGCTGACCCCGACGCCCCGAGCACCCCGAGCACCCCGGTCCAGGTGCTCTGCGACAACGGGCTGCCGCAGCAGGTCTGCGACGCTTCGCTCCCCCTCGATCCCACCGACCCCAGCGGCCCGCTCGACCCGACCCTGGACCCGCTCGACCCGATCCTGGACCCGCTCGACCCGGTCCTCGACCCGGTCGACCCGATCCTCGACCCGGTCTGCTCGCTGCTCGGGCTGCCGATTCTCTGCCCCTGATCTGTTGAGCGGCCGATCCGCTCACCGCGAGCGGACAGGTCGGTTGGACCCACGTCAGCGGGTGAATCGCGTCAGGTCGCTATCGCAGCGGGGGTCCTGGCTGAACTGCCCCAGCAGACAGGCGCCGTCGACCAGGTCACGATCCCCCAGCGGCGAGGACAGCTCCACGGTCGTCTCGTACGGAGCCGCGTCATCTCGGCACGCCAGCACTCGGACTGTCTCGGTGATCGTGATGACCACCGATGCGTCGCTCTCGTCCACCTCCACCTCGACCCGGTCACGACAGTCGCGGCCGTCGTAGGTGAGCTCGACCTGGCCCTGGACGATCCGGGCGGGCTTGTCCCACGGGGTGGCCTCCTCGAGGCCGAAGAACAGGAACCGAACACCGGCGAAGACTGCGATCCCGAGAACCGCGGCGAGGAGCGCGACGCCGACGCCGAGCTTGGTGGTCTTCGTGGCCATGGCACACCGTGGCACACGCGCCGGCGTCTGTCCGAGGCTTGGTCGCGCGTGGACAGCGGCCTGCCCCCGGCCGCCGGCCACCGAACGACGTCCTGAGCAATCGTTGCCGGCAGACATCCCTGCGGCGATGCACGAGGGGACGGAGACCCGCGGCCTGGCTCAGAGACCGAGGTCGCGCCCGATGAGCTCCTTCATGATCTCGTTGGAGCCGGCCCAGATCTTGGAGACGCGAGCGTCGCGCCAAGCGCGAGCCACGCGGTACTCGTTCATGTACCCGTACCCGCCGTGCAGCTGAACGCAGTGGTCGAGCACGTCGTTCTGGATCTGCGACGTCCACCACTTGGCTTTCGCCGCGTCGACCGGGGTCAGCTCCTTCTTGGCGTGTGCGATCACGCACTGGTCGACGTAGGCCTGGGTGACCTCGATCTGCGTGACCAGCTCAGCCAGCAGGAACTTGTTGTGCTGGAAAGAGCCGATGCTGGCGCCGAAGGCCTTGCGGTCGATCGCGTAGGTGATCGTCTCGCCAAGGATCTGCTTGACGTGGGCCAAGTTGGAGATCGCGCAGCCGAGCCGCTCCTGCGGCAGGTTGGTCATCATGTGGATGAAGCCCTGGTCGAGCTCGCCGACGATGTCGTCGTCGGTGACCCGAAGGTTGGTGAAGTTCAGCTCGGCGGTGTCGGACTCGTCCTGACCGACCTTGTCGAGCTTGCGCCCGCGACCGAAGCCCTCCGCTGCGGTCGGGATGGCGAAGAGGGTGATGCCCTTGGCCTTCTTCTCCGGCGAAGTGCGGACGGCGGTCACCACGAGGTCGGCGGAGTAGCCGTTGGTGATGAACGTCTTGGAGCCGTTGACGACCCAGTCGTCGCCGTCTCGGACGGCCGTCGACTTGAGCGCGGCGAGGTCGGAGCCGCCGGAGGGCTCGGTCATGCCGATCGCCAGGAGCGTCTCGCCGCTGGCGACACCGGGGAGCCAGCGCTGCTTCTGCTCCTCGTTGCACAGCCCGACGATGTAGGGCGCGGTGATGTCGGCGTGGATGCCCCAGCACGCGCTGAGCGCAGCGTTGACCTTGGACAGCTCCTCGGCCATGACGGCATTGAAGCGGTAGTCGCCGGCCTCGCTCCCACCGTAGGACTCAGGGATCTCGAGGCCCAGGAAGCCCTGCTTGCCGGCTTCCAGCCAGAAGTCACGCGGCAGCGCCTTGTCGGCGGCGTGCTGCTCGACGTGGGGCACCACCGACCGGTCGAGGAACTCCTTGACCGATGAACGGAATGCCTCGTGGTCCTCGTCGTAGATCTCGCGTTTCATACGTCGATCCTACCCGAGACCTACTCGCCGGTAACTGGGTCCGCGGTCGGCAACGCGAAGGCCACGATGTCCTCGGACTCCGGGAAGTCGACCGTGACGGCGGCGTCCGGCTCGGAGAACGTCGTCACCGTGCGGGTGGGGACCCCACCGTCCGAACGGCGACGTTCGAGTCCGATCCGGAGGATGCGGTGCGGCTCGGCCACCTGGATCCAGGTGGTCACGGTCAGCAGCGGGCTCGTCGAGACCACCCGTCCCGCGGGCACCCCTGCGACGTCGCTGAGACCGGCCTTCGTGGCATCGCTGTCGTCACGCGCACGAGCTGCCGGCTCGAGGAAGTCGCTGAGCTCGCACAGGGTCGCCAGGCCCGGAGTTGTCGTCCACCGGTCGGCGTACTGATCGGCGAGCGTCGAGCTGACCGCTGCGAGGCTCTCATCGAGTCCCTCACCGAAGCTGAGCCAGAAGTCGACGCTGCCCCGGAATGCTCCCAGGTCGTCCTGGACCAGCAGCTCTGCGGGCTCGCCCCAGCCGGGCAGCTGGAGGGTGCCGGTGCAGTCACCGTCCACCGCATCGCCGATCCCGGTGCCGGTGGCGATCCGCAGGTCCTTGCGCACCACCTCGAGCGTGCCGTCCTCGTCGCCGGGGATCTCGGCGGCCTGGCTCAGCCGCACCGAGCTCAGCTGCGTCATCGCCTCCAGCCCCGCGTCGAGCGCGTCGGCTGCCGACGCTTCCTCGAACCACGACACGTCCAGTGCCGGCTCTGCGTCGGCGCGCTCCTGCCGTCCGTCGAGCTGGTCGGGCAGGCAGGCTGAGGCTAGGACAGCAGCCGCCACTGCCACCGCCGTCACCGCAGCCATTTTCGGGCCTCGCGGAACCCCCGACCGCCGAGTCGGACCGACTCCTCGAGAGGGCTGCTCATCGAGTCGAGCGGGGTGACGAGCGCGGTCGGAGTGACAAGGCATGATCCTTTTTAGCGGACGTGGGACCTTGGGGTGATGCCCGGTCCGTTCGACGGAGCCATGCTGATGCTGTGGTTGGATCGATCCAACCCTGACTGGAGAATGCGGGAGAGACGATGAGCGAGACGGTGACGGATCCGCCAGCAGGTCCGAGCACGGTCGTGTGGCCGGGTCACGCCTATCCCCTCGGGGCGACCTACGACGGGTCAGGCACGAACTTCGCCCTGTTCAGCGAGGTCGCCGACCGGGTCGAGCTGTGCTTGTTCGACTCCAACGATGCCGATGCCACCGAGACCCGGATCGAGCTGACCGAGGTCGACGCCCTCGTCTGGCACTGCTACCTGCCCAACGTCCAGCCCGGCCAGCGCTACGGCTACCGCGTCCACGGTCCGTGGGATCCGCAGCGCGGCTTGCGCTGCAATCCCGCCAAGCTGCTCCTCGACCCGTACGCCAAGGCGACGACGCGCGAGATCGTGTGGGACCAGAGCCTCTTCAGCTACACCTTCGGCGAGGAGGACTCGCGCAACGACGAGGACTCTGCGGCCCACATGACCTTCGGGGTCGTCATCAACCCCTACTTCGACTGGGAGGGCGACCGCCACCTCGCGATCCCCTACAACGAGAGCGTCATCTACGAGGCGCACGTCAAGGGGATGACGCAGCTCCATCCCGACGTCCCCGAGGAGCTGCGCGGGACCTACGCCGGTCTGGCGCACCCCGCAGTGACCGAGCACCTGACCAAGCTGGGCGTGACCGCGATCGAGCTGATGCCGGTGCACCAGTTCATCCAGGACTCCACCCTGCTCGACAAGGGCCTGCGCAACTACTGGGGCTACAACACCCTGGCCTTCCTGGCCCCGCACGCCGAGTACTCCGCCGTGGCCGGCGACGAGGGCGCCCTGGGCCAGCAGGTGCAGGAGTTCAAGTCCATGGTCAAGGCGATGCACCAGGCGGGGATCGAGGTGATCCTCGACGTGGTCTACAACCACACCGCCGAGGGCAACCACATGGGTCCGACGCTGAGCTTCAGGGGTATCGACAACCCGGCCTACTACCGCCTCGTCGAGGACGACGAGAAGTACTACATGGACTACACCGGCACGGGCAACTCCCTCAACGTCCGGCACCCGCACTCGCTGCAGCTGATCATGGACTCGCTGCGCTACTGGGTGACCGAGATGCATGTCGACGGCTTCCGCTTCGACCTGGCCTCGGCCCTGGCCCGCGAGTTCTACGACGTCGACCGGCTCGCGACCTTTTTCGAGCTGGTGCAGCAGGACCCGGTGGTCAGCCAGGTCAAGCTCATCGCCGAGCCCTGGGACGTCGGCCCCGGTGGCTACCAGGTAGGCGGCTTTCCGCCGCTGTGGACCGAGTGGAACGGTGCCTACCGCGACACCGTGCGCGACTTCTGGCGCGGCGAGCCGGCGCTGGGCCAGTTCGCCTCCCGCGTCGCCGGCTCCTCGGACCTCTACGAGCAGTCCGGGCGGCGCCCCTTCGCCAGCATCAACTTCGTCACCGCCCACGACGGCTTCACGCTGCGCGACCTGGTGTCC
>JBAVCA010000082.1:0-14797 GCA_049586475.1 Nocardioides sp. | reverse complement strand
CTACTGCCTCGGCGCCGCCCTGGCCCGGATGGAGGGCGAGGTCGGGCTGCGCTCGATCTTCGACGCCTTCCCGGACTTGCGCGTGCTCCCGGGAGCCAAGCGCCGTGAAACCCGCATCCTGCGGGGGTACGGCGTGCTACCGGTGCGGCTCAACGGCTGAGCAGCGGCTGAGCATCGGCAGTGGGCCTAGCGGTCAGCGTCGAGCGCAGCCAAGTCGTCGGCGGTGAGGTCGAGGTCGGCCGCCGCAGCGGAGTCGACGATCGACTGAGGCCGCTTGGCGCCGGGGATCGGGATCACGCACGGCGACTGGGCCAGTTCCCAGGCCAGCGCCACCTGCTGGGCGCTCACACCGCGCTCCTCGGCCACCGCGGCGAAGGCAGGGTGCTTCGTGGCCAGCTCCTTGGCGTCTCCCAACCCGCCGAGCGGGCTCCACGGGAGGAAGGCGAGCCCGAGCTCCTCGCAGACCTCGATCTCGGGGGCACTGGAGCGGAAGGCCGGCGAGAACTGGTTCTGCACGCTCACCAGGGCCTCGCCGAGCACGGCGTGCGCATCGCGGATCTGCTGGGGGTCGGCGTTGGAGAGGCCGATCCGAGCGACCTTGCCGGAGTCCGCGATCTCCCTGAGCGTGCCGATCACCTCGGCGTAGGGCACCTTCGAGTCGGGCCGGTGGTGCTGCCACAGAGCGATCTGGTCGACGCCGAGGCGCTCGAGGCTGGCGTCCACCGCAGCGTGCAGGTGGGCGGGCGAGCTGTCGGTGGCCCAGCCACCGCCCTCGGTGCGCACGTGGCCACCCTTGGTAGCCAGGAGCACCTGGTCGCGCACGCCGAGCTCGTCCACCAGACCGGCGATGAGGCGCTCGTTGGCGCCCTGCGCGCCCTCGCCCAGCTCGTCGCCGGGGCCATAGGCATCGGCGGTGTCGAACAGGGTCACGCCGGCGTCCAGCGCCGCGCGCACGGTGTCGCGCAGCTGCTCGCGAGGCTGGGCGCCGCTCTGGTCAAAGGTCATCAGGCCCAGGCCGATGGCTCCGACCTCGAGCCGGCCGACGGTGTCGTTGCCGAGGAGTCGTGTCTTCATCAACCCTGTCTACTCGACCCCTGGTGACGCGCCCGGCAAGCCGCCCCGGCCCTTCAGGCGGGGTAGGGCACCTCGGAGAGCCAGGCAGACTCGTCCTGGTGGGCAGCCGCATGGATCGCTTCAGCCACGCGGTCCGGGGTGAAGGCGTCCTCGTCGGACAAAGCACCACGCACGGTGACCGACACAGCCTGGATCCCGTCACCCGCTAGGGCCGCGACGAGGGATTGCACGAGGTTTGCGCAGGCCGGCCTTTTGCTCGGCCCTACTCGAACGTCGCGGTGTCGATCACGAAGCGGTAGCGCACGTCGCTGTTGATCACGCGCTCCCAGGCGTCGTCGATCTGGTTACCGGAGATGACCTCGACGTCGGCCCCTAGGTGGTGCTCGGCGCAGAAGTCGAGCATCTCCTGCGTCTCGGCGATGCCGCCGATCAGCGAGCCTGCCCAGCTGCGGCGTGCACCGATCAGGGCAAAGGCGGGCACCTCGAGCGCCTCGGGCGGCGCCCCCACGCTGACCAACGTGCCGTCGCGCCGGAGCAGCGAGAGGTAGCTGCCCATCGGCAGCTTGGCCGAAACGGTGTTGATGATCAGGTCGAACGTCCCAGCGAGCTCGGAGAACGTTCCCTTCTCGCTGGTCGCGTAGTAGTGGTCGGCGCCGAAGCGCTTTCCGTCGTCCTGCTTCGACAGGCTCTGTGAGAGCACGGTGACCTCAGCCCCGAGCGCGTGGGCGATCTTCACGCCCATGTGGCCCAGGCCGCCCATCCCGACGATGGCGACCTTCGTGCCCGGTCCGGCCTTCCAGTGCTTGAGCGGCGAGTAGACGGTGATGCCCGCGCACAACAGCGGGGCCGCCTCGTCGAGCGAGATGCCCTCGGGGATGCCGAGCACGAAGTCCTGGTCGACCACGATGTGCGTGCTGTAGCCGCCGTCGGTCGGCCGACCGTCGCGGCCGATGCCGTCGTAGGTGCCGGTCATGCCCTGAAGGCAGTACTGCTCGTCACCGGCCAGGCAGTTCTCGCACTCGCGGCACGAGTCGACCATGCACCCGACCCCGACGCGGTCGCCGACCGCGTACTTGTCGGCCTCGGCGCCGACCTCCTCGACAACCCCGGCGATCTCGTGACCGGGCACCAGCGGGAAGGTCTTCGGACCCCACTCGTTGCGACCGGTGTGGATGTCGGAGTGGCAGATGCCGGCGAAGTGGATCTTGATCAACACGTCGCGCGGGCCGAGGTCTCGGCGCTGGATCGTGGTCTTCTCGAAGGGGGCGTTGGCGGACGGGGTGGCATAAGCGGTGACTGAACGCATGGTGTGGTGAACCATCCGTGCCGGCCTACGATTCCCGACGGGCGCAATCGCCGCCCGATCTCGGAGCGACCTCAGTCGGGCCCCGCCGGACAGATCACCGTGACGCCGCCGCTGCCGGACCCGGGATCGCCGAGGGCGACCAGCCGCGCAGGCGCCTGCTCGAGCCCGATCCGGTCACGGATCAGCCGGAAAGGCTCCAGCGTGCCGTCAGCGATGAGCGCGAGCATCTCGGGATAGTCGGCAGCGGCCATGCCGTGGCTGCCGAGCAGCTGGAGCTCGAGGCCGATGACGCGACATATGTCGACCGGCGGCTGCGCATCGGCTCCGCCGAGCAGACCCACCTGCACGTGCCGGCCGCGAGCGCGGAGGCAGGCGATCGAGGCCGCCATCGCGGCACGACTTCCGAAACAGTCGAGGGAGACGTCGGCCTCGGTCGCG
Source organism: Nocardioides sp. (assembly GCA_049586475.1). Taxonomy (GTDB): domain Bacteria; phylum Actinomycetota; class Actinomycetes; order Propionibacteriales; family Nocardioidaceae; genus Nocardioides. Next base: position 11,979 of record JBAVCA010000082.1, on the reverse strand, counting down.
AGCTCACCCGGAGCCAGCGCTCGGGCGCCGAGGCCGCCCGCCAGCGCACGCGATCCGGCGGACGGGTCGACGGCGAGCACCGTGGCGCCGAGCGAGACCGCGACCATTACCGCCGCCAGCCCTACCCCGCCGCACCCGTGCACGACCACCGTCTCCCCGGCGTGCACCTGAGCGACCCGGGTGACTGCCCGGTAGGCGGTCGCGAAGCGACAGCCGAGCCCGGCGGCGACCTCGGAGCTCACCGCCTCCGGCACCCGGACCAGGTTGACGTCGGCGCGCGGCAGCGCGACCCGTTCGGCGAAGGATCCCCACTGGGTGAACCCGGGCTGGAGCTGGCGCTCGCACACCTGGGCGTCACCGCGCTCGCAGGAGGAGCACGCGCCGCAGGCCAGCACGAACGGCGTGGTCACCCGGTCGCCCACGTCCCACGCACGCACTGCCGGGCCGCGCGCGACGATCGTCCCAGCGAGCTCGTGGCCGGGCACGTGCGGCAGCTCGATCCCGTCGTCGTGGCCCTGCCACCCGTGCCAGTCGCTGCGGCAGAGACCGGTCGCCTCGACCTCGACGACCACGCCGTCCTCAGGGCACGCGGGTTCGGGGACCTCCTGCACCTGCGGCGGCCGGCCGAACGCGGTGTAGACGACAGCGCGCATCAGTCTGGCCGCATCAGTCGGGGCATTTCTCTAGGCACATCACTCGGAGTGCAGCAACGCGTCGGGGTCCAGCCGCGGAGGGATGGACGCCAACGCGATCTGCACCAGGGCCACCCGCCCCTTGAGCAGCACCGCGCGCTTCAACCGTCCGCCGTCCTGACTCAGCTGCGCGGTGATCACCTCGGCGACCACCGCGTCGTCGTACGTCGCGCGCGTGCCGGGCGCCACGTCGACGTCGGGGAGCGCCACCAGGACGGGCAGGACCTGCGCACCAAGCCCGTCCAGGATCTTGAACCGCTGCAACCGGTCCATCTGCTCCCAGACGTCGTCGATGTTCTGCCCACGCCGCGCCGAGCGCCGGCGCGCGCCCAGCACCGACTTCGCCACCCCGTGCAGGGCAGCGGTCAGCTCGTGCTCGCTGAATCGCATAGGACCAGCATGCCGGACCCCGGAGCCTGCGCAGCCGCAGAGGTGTCAGCCCTGGTGCTGGAGGAGGATCGCAGTGAACTGCTGGCTGGTGCCCCAGGGTGTCAGGTGGTCCTCGCCGCTGGTCGAGACCAGCCGGTAGCCGGGAAACTCGGCGGCGAGCTCGTCGTGGGTGTAGCGCACGATCGGCAGGCCGCTGCAGGTCAGCGGGCCGTCGGGGCCGAAGGTCGCCACCACCACGAACCCACCGGGCTCCAGGCAGTGGGCCAACGAGAGGCGGTAGTCGTCGCGCTCGTCCTCCTCGGTGAGGAAGTGGAAGACCGCCCGGTCGTGCCAGAGCGCGAACGTGCGGGGCGGGCGGAAGTCGAGCACGTCGGCGACGTCGAGGTCCAGGCGCCCCGGGATCTCGCCGACCCGCTCGCGCACGGTGGTCAACGCGGTCTGCGAGAGGTCGATCGCGGTCAGGTCGGTGTAACCGCGCTCAACGAGGTGGTCGACCAACGTCGACCAGCCCGCCCCGACGTCGATCACCGCACGGTCCACCCCGAGACCGGTCTCATCGACCAGGCCCAGGGACAGCTCCGGCACCGACTGCCACCAAGAGACGCCGTCCTCGTCCTTGTCGGTATGCACGTTCTCCCAGTAGTCGGAGCGGGCGGCGGCGTCCTCGGGACGGTAGAGCTCGGCATCGGCCATGACCCGACCTTAGGCGGAAGGCCGTCGGGATCGTCACCACCTTGTCATCACCGTGCCCCCGTGGGTGACGACGAAGGGGCTAGGTTTGGGGGATGCCCGCCACCAGCACGCCCCCGACCAGCACGCCTCTCGGCGAGGTTGCCCGACTCATCGACGGAGGCGACATGGACTGCGGCAGCGGCCTGCTCCTGCTGATCACCCGCGCGATGCGCCGCCTCGAGGCCGGCGACCTGCTCGCGATCCGCAGCGCCGAGGCCAGCGTGGAGGTCGACCTCCCGGTCTGGGCCGAGCTCGTGGGCCACGCGATCGACGGCCGACACGCCGAGACCGAGGTCGGCCCCTGGTGGTTCTCGGTGCGCAAGGACGGCGCGAGCGCCGGCCACGCGCAGCCCGATGCCGGCACCGTGTTCAGCATCGGCGACCGGACGCCGGTCGGTCACCGGCTGTGGGCCTACACCAACTTCGACTGCAACCTTGCCTGTCTCTACTGCTGCGCCGAGTCATCGCCGAAGGCCGACGCGCGACGCCTCGATCCGGCCGTGGTCGGACCGCTCTTCGCCCAGTTCCGCGAGCAGGGCGGCAAGGAGCTGCTGCTCACTGGCGGCGAACCCTTCATGCACCCCCAGCTCGGCGAGCTCGTCGACGCCGCGGCCGGGCTCGAGCGCACGATCCTGACCAACGCGATGATCTTTCATCGTGGCCGCCGCCGCGAGCTGCTCGAGTCGATCGACCGCGACGTCGTCATGCAGGTGAGCCTGGACTCCGCTACCCCCGAGATCCACGACAAGATGCGTGGCGCCGGGTCGTGGGCGCGGGCCCTCGACGGGATCGGCCTGGCCCACTCGCTGGGTTTCCGGGTCAAGATCGCAGCCACCCGCTTCGACGAGGACCCCGAGGGGGTGCGTGAGCTGCACGAACGACTCGACGCCGAGGGCATCGCCCAGGAGGACCGGGTGATCCGCCCAGTGGCGGCCGAGGGCTTCGCCGACGGCGGCATCCACGTCTCGATCGACTCCCTGGAGCCCGAGCCGGTGATCACCGCCGACGGCGCTTGGTGGCACCCGGTCGCGGTGACCAACCCCCACATGCGCATCGCCGATGCGCCGCTCGACCTGGAGGAGATCTTCGGGGTCGTGCGTGACACGTTGAAGGTGCAGGATGCCGCGTCAGCGGCCGGACGAGAGGTGTTCCGCTGTGCATGACTCACTGCCCACCATGGCCCGCAAGCAGCTCGCGTGGGCGCTCGACCCCACTCCCGAGACCAACGCGCGCGCCCAGTCGATCGCCTTCGCGGTCCTCCGCATCCTGCTCGGCCTCATGTGGCTCTACAACGTCGCCTGGAAGCGCGCTCCCAACTTCGGCGAGGACGCCGGCAACGGGCTGTTCAAGTTCACCCAGTACGCCGTGGACTACCCCGTGCTGGCGCCGTACGCCTGGGTCACCGACAACCTGATCCTGCCCGTGTTCCCGGTCTTCGGCTGGGTGGTCCTGATCGCCGAGACCGCGCTCGCCGTGATGCTCCTGACGGGCACCTACGTGCGTCTCGCTGCCCTGATCGGACTGGGTCAGTCGCTCGCGATCGGGCTCTCGGTCGCCTACGCCCCCGAGGAATGGCCCTGGGCCTACTTCCTGATGGTCGGCGCGCACCTCGTGCTCGTCTTCGCCGTCGCCGGACGGGTGCTGGGGACCGACGGTGTCCGGGCCGGTACGACGTCGGCCCGCACCCTCGGCCAGGTCTGGGCCGGCCTCGCGCTCATCGTCGGAGTCATCTCGTTGATCCGCTCCTTCGGCGACCCGTTCGCCGCTCGCGGCCCGACCCTCGGCGACTCGGATCCGTCGCTGTCGTTGGGCGCCTACAACCTCGTCGGCTCGCTCGTCCTGATCGTCATCGGCGTCCTGCTGCTCCTGGGCGTGCGCGGAGCGACGCCCCGCCTCCTCCAGGCCGCCGCCGCCCTCGGCGTGCTCGCCGCGCTGTCGCTCCATGCTCAGCTCGGCTTCACCGACCCGATCCTCGGCGGCAACCCGACCTCAGCGGCGGTGTTCCTCTCCGTCGCGCTCGTCGCCTTCCTCATCGGGCGCGCACCCGCGCGACCCGATACTCCCGGCACCACCGCTCCCTCCACCACCACCGAAAGTGATCACCGATGAAGCGCACGACTCCCCTCGCCCCTCTCGTCACCAGCCGGCGTGGGCTCTTCCTGGGCGCGTCAGGTCTCGTACTCTTCGCGGCCTGCGGCAACGACGACTCGACGTCCACCAGTGCCGGGGGCGCCGGCGCCACCGCGGGGCCGCTGCTGATCTCCGCCATCCCCGACCAGGACCCCGAGCTGCTCAACCGGTTGTACGGCGACGTCGCCGCGCGCTTCGCCGACGCCACCGGCCTCGAGGTCACCTACGTCCCGGTGACCGAGTACCCCGCCGTCGTGCGCGGTTTCGAGGTCGGCGACATCTTCATCGCCTGGATGGGCGGCCTCACCGGTGTCCAGGCCGCGCAGCGGGTCGACGGAGCGACGGCTTTCGCCCAGCGCGACATCGACGCGGAGTTCACCAGCCTCTTCATCGCGACCAAGGCCTCAGGCCTCACCGCGTTCGACGACGTGTCGGGCCTCACCGACCTCGCCGGGCACTCGCTCACCTTCGGCTCCGACACCTCCACGTCGGGGCGGCTGATGCCGCAGTACTTCATGGACCAGGCGGGCCTCTCCATCGACGACCTCACGGGCGAGCCCGGTTTCTCCGGCTCGCACGATGCCACCATCGAGGCTGTCGCCTCAGGAAGCTTCGAGGTCGGGGCGGTCAACTCGCAGGTCTGGGACGCCACGGTGGAGGCCGGTGAGGTCGACCTCTCCGACGTCGTCGTGCTCTTCCGCACCCCGACCTACTACGACTACCACTGGCTGGCACGTCCCGACATCGACGAGGTGTACGGCGCCGGCACCCTCGACTCCGTCAAGGAGCTGCTCTTCGGCCTCGACCCGGCCGTGCCCGAGGACGCCGCCGTCCTGGACCTGTTCGGCGCGACCTCGTTCATCCCGACCGAGAACGCGAACTACGACCAGATCCGCGACGTGGCCGAGGGGCTGGACCTGCTCGCGTGAGCACCCCAGCATGAGCACGGCGTCGAACGACGTCGTCGTACGACTCCGCGGGGCAGGACGCAGCTTCGGCGGCGTCCCCGCCCTCGCGGGCGTCGACCTGACGATCCACTCAGGTGAGCGGGTGGCTGTGCTGGGACCCAGCGGAGCCGGCAAGAGCACGCTGCTGGGGCTGCTGAATGGCTCGTTGGAGCCGTCCGAAGGCACCGTCGAGCTGTTCGGCGCGCCCACGCTCGGCCTGACGTCCCGCGACCGCCGGGAGCTGCAGCGCCGCATCGGCACGATCTCGCAGGGCCTTGACCTCATCGAGCAAGTCCGGGTGCTGCACAACATCAACGCCGGCCGGCTTGCCGAGTGGGGCACCGCGCGGTCTCTGGCGTCGCTCGCCTGGCCCCGTCCCGACCAGCGGGCCACCGACGCGCTGGAGTCGGTCGGACTCGAGTGGGCCGTCCACGAGCGCACCGAGCGCCTCTCGGGCGGCGAGCGCCAGCGCGTTGCGATCGCCCGCCTGCTGATCCAACGCCCCGAGCTGGTGCTGGCTGACGAACCCGTTGCCAGCCTCGACCCGACGCGGGCGGCGGAGATCTTGCGGCTGCTCGCGCGGGCCTCCGAGGGCATCGGCACCCTCGTGGTCACCCTGCACCAGCCGCCGCTCGCCCGTGAGCACTGCACGCGCGCGATCGGTCTGCGCGAGGGCCGCCTCGTCTTCGACACCCCCATCTCCGAGCTCGCCACCGACCGGCTCGACGAGCTCTACGCCCGAGCCTGAGCAACGATCCCCGATGACCGATCTCCTCGACGTGGACGAGCGTGCCTCGTCGCAGCCCACCGGCCAGCAAGCCGCACCGAAGCCTGCGCACCGGGTCAGCGGCCGCACCGTCGCACTGCGCCGCCTTGCCGGGACGTTGGTCATCGTGCTGCCCCTGCTCTGGGCGCTGCGCCGTGCAGTGCCCGAGAACGGTGACATCGTCAACACGGGTGGTGCTCCGCTGATCGGGGACCTGCTGTCCAAGGCGTTGGACCCTCGGCTCGACAGCGAGTTCCTGCGCATCGTTCTCGACGCCACCATCAGCACGCTGGCCTTTGCCGCCCTCGGCACCGCCGTCGCCCTGGTGATCGGGCTGGTCGGCGGACTCGTCCTCAGCGACGTCGCGTGGTCACGACGACCGCCGCTCGCGGTTCGTCTGGTGCGCACCGGACTGCGCGGCGTGCTCGTCGCCATTCGTTCCATCCACGAGCTGGTCTGGGCCCTGCTCCTGGTCAGCGTCCTGGGCCTCGACCCGCTGGTGGCGGTGCTCGCGATCGCGCTCCCGTTCGGCGCCCAGACCGCGCAGGTCTTCGGCGACACCTTCGACGCGTTGCCGACCACGGCGCTCCGGTCCCTGCGTCAGGCGGGCTCACCCGCACTGCTCGCGGTGGTCTTCGCCCTGTTGCCGCCGGCCGGGCCGTTGCTGCTGTCCTACTCCTTCTACCGTTTCGAGTGCGCCGTGCGCTCGACCGTCCTGCTCGGCGCCGTCGGCGTCGGCGGGCTCGGTCAGGAGCTCGTGGTCAGCCTGAGCTCGCGCAACTGGGACGAGGTCTGGACCCTCATCGCTGCGGTGATCCTGCTCTCGGCCCTGGTCGATGCTTGGAGCGGTCGCCTCCGTGCCGACATGGCGGTCGCGACCTGCTCGGAGTGGTCGGCCGGAGGGAGCACGAACTCCGACGACGGCGTACGACGCTCCCGCTCGCGCTGGGCGCGTTGGTCGGCCATCGCCGTCGTCCCAGGCCTGATCGCGGCTTGGATCGCCTCTGGGGTCTCCCTGTCCGGACTCACCAGCGAGCGCACCCGGACGCTGACCCTTCGGCTCCTCGACGACCTGATTCCGCCGGCTCTCCCGCAAGGTGGTTGGGGGGTGGTCAACGGCGCTGTGCTCGACACCCTCGCCATGGCCGTGCTGGCGATGGCGATCGCTGTGGTGATCACCGTGCTCGTCTCGCCCTGGGCGGTTACTGCCCGGCGCCGCAGCGGGCCGCCACCACCGCTGGGAGCTCGCGCCGCGAGGTGGGTGGCCTGGGGACTTGCCAGGGTCGTGCTGCTGGTGCTGCGCTCGGTCCCGCCGACGGTCTGGGCGGTGATCGCACTCCTTGCCCTCTTCCCCGGCGTGCTGCCCGGGGCGCTCGCCCTCGGCGTCTACACCGGCGGAGTGCTCGGTCGTCTCGTCGCGGAGTCGTGGGAGAGCGTCAGCCCCGAGCCCCGCAACGCCCTGCAACGCACCGGTGTCTCCGGGTCGCTGGCGACTGTCGCTGCCGTCGTACCGGCTTCGGCGCAGCAACTGGTGACCTACACCCTCTACCGCTTCGAGATCTGCGTGCGCGAGACCGCGGTCGTCGGCATCGTCGGGGCCGCGGGTCTCGGACGACTGCTCGCCGACAACCTGAACTTCTTCCGCTTCCCGGTCGTCACCACCCTCCTCCTTGCCTCGTTCGCGGTGAGCGTGGCCAGCGAGCTGGTCAGCCGACGGTTGCGACGCGCCATCCGCGCCTGAGCGCACTCACCCGCTACGTCTGCGTCTACTGACACCTGCGTGCAGTGAACGCGGAGCTAGTGACCACACGCAGGACACCGGAGGAACGGATCCGACCAGCCGCGCCGCCGCAGCACGGTGCCGACCTTGCCTACCGTCGCGCAGCCATCACGGAAGACCTGCCCGTAGGTGAGCCGGAGCGTCAACGACTCGGAGTCGACGACCGTGTCGAGATCACGCGCATAGTCGCGGTCCCGGGCTCCGGCGGAGTCGTGGAAAGGACGGCCGTCCAGCTCGACCACCACGCGGTAGCGCGAGTAGCGGACGTCGCGGTAGAAGGGGCGTGCTTCGATCTTCTCGCGCGGCTGCCGTTCGGCGCGCGGGAGGCCGTGGCGCCGCTCGAGGAGGAGGTACTCGCGCTCCAGCACCGAGCACGCCCCCTCGGCCAGGTCGTCGAGCAGTGAGAGAAGCAGCTGCTTGCTGCGCACCCGTTGCCGGGACCGGAGGACCAGCGCGATCGCGGCCGGTGTCGTCTCTCGCGACTGACAGGCGTCGGCGAAGACCTGAAACGCGGCGGTGGCGTCCTTCTTCTCGGAGGCGAGGTCGATGGCAGCGTGCTCGAGCCTGATCCTCGGCGGAGCGCTGAGCGGGCGGATCCGTTGTTCCAGGCCGGCCACCCTGCGGGCACGCACGCCACGGACCTGGGTGATGCGACTCTTCTGGCCCACGGCGATCTTGATCGAGGCGCTGCGCGGAGGGCGCGGCAGCGCCGACTCCCACCCGAGGGCTGACGGCTCGTGGTGGAGCACCCCGGCCCACGCCCGTTGATCCCAGGTGAGGGGTCCGTTGTGGTTGACGTAGACGCCGGGATAGATCGTCGTCAGGTCGCGACGCAGCAATCGTCGCAGATAGCCCTCGCTCGCCCCGAAGTTGATCAGCTGGGCCCGCGAGACAACGCCGTGCTGGACCCACCGGCTGAGGTGGGCGTAACTCTCGTGGTCGAAGCCGGGCATGGCATCGATGGTGATCCGCCCGCCGCCAATACGCCACCGGGCACCGACGTACCTGTGGATACCCCCCCGCGGCCGGTCGGTTGCCACGGCTGCCCACCAGCTCTGCGTTTACTGCACCCGTGTGTCAGTGAACGCAGAGTCAGGGGGTGAGCTACCAGCCCAGGACCTCCCGGGCGGCGGAAGCGACCTGGTCGAACCGGTCGCGCTCCAACGCGGCACCCTCACGGCGGACGGCCGAGGGGGCGAGTCGTAGCACCCGATCAAGGCGGACCTCGCTGGGCCGGCCTTGCTTGTCCCAGTCGCCGGACCCGAGGTCGTAGTAGTGGGGACCGTTGCCGGAGGAGCCCTCCCGGGAGCGGTCGTGGTCCTTGCTGGTCAGCATCAGCCCGAGAAGATCGCCCTGCACCAGCCCGATCACCAGGACGGGGCGATCCTTGCCCTGGGTGTGGTCCTCCTCGTACGGCACCCAGGCCCAGACCACCTCGCCGGGATCGGCGTCACCGTCGGCGCGGGGCGCGTAGCTGATCGTTGCCCGACCGGTGAAGTCACCGCGGTAGGCCTGCTCCTGCCCGCGGTCCGGGGTGGTCGGGCCAGGAGCGTGCCTGGGGGTCGGGGATGAACGGCGACGACTCTTGGTGGCGCTGGACACCGCGGCGCGCGCCAGGGCCGAGCCGACTCGGCGGAGCATGGCGGAGGTGCTCGAGGAGACCATGCGGTGGACCCTACGGGTCGTGCAGCTCACCTCGACTGGGTGAGGCGGCGCCGAATCATCTATGGTGAGGTAAGCCTAACCAACATCCCCTCCTACTTCCCCGATGGAGATCCGCATGAAGCGCACCCCTTTGCTCGCGGCGTTTGCGCTGGCCGCGACCCTCGTGACCGCCGGCTGCGGAGAAGACGGTCCGTCCATTGTCGTCTACAACGCCCAGCACGAAGAGCTGCTCGTCGACCTGGCGGCTGACTTCACCGAGCAGACCGGCATCGACGTCCAGCTGCGCAACGGCAAGGACCTGGAGATGTCGGCCCAGCTGGTCGCCGAGGGCGATGCCTCGCCGGCCGACGTCTTCCTCACCGAAAACTCTCCCGCGATGGCTCAGGTCGAGCGCGCCGGGCTTTTCGAGACCCTCGCCCCCGAGCTCACCACCGACATCCCCGAGCAGTTCCGTCCGACCACCGCAGCCTGGACCGGGTTCGTGGCCCGCTCGACCGTGCTCGTCTACAACACCGACGCGGTCGATCCGGCCGAGCTCCCCGACTCCATCCTCGACCTCGCTGACCCCGAGTGGGCCGGTCGAATCTCGTTCTCCCCCACGGGGGCCGACTTCCAGGCCATCGTGGCAGCGGTCCTCGCCCTCGAGGGCGAGCAGGCGACCCGCGAGTGGCTGGCCGGCATCAAGGCCAACGGCACGGTCTACGACGGCAACAACGTGGTGCTCCAGTCGGTCGACTCCGGCCAGTCCGACGTCGGGATCATCTACCACTACTACTGGTACCGCGACCAGGCTGAGAACGGCGACGTCAGCGACAACAGTGAGCTCTACTTCTTCGGCGACGCCGACCCCGGCGCCTTCGTCAGCGTCTCCGGGGCCGGCATCCTCGCCTCCAGCGACAACAAGCCCGATGCTGAGAAGTTCATCTCCTACCTCACCGGGGCGGCAGGCCAGCAGGTCTTGGCCGACTCCTACGCGTTGGAGTACCCGCTCAACCCGGCTGTACAGCTCGAGCCGCCGGTCCGCCCGCTCAGCGACCTGGAGCCCCCGGACGTCAACGTCTCCGACCTCGACGGCGCCACAGTGGTGGACCTGATGACCGAAGTGGGATTCCTCTGAGCCTCCTCCCGCCGCCGGCGCGCCCCGAGACCGCGCCGACCAAGAGCGGGGTAGCACCCGGGGTCGCCCAGACTGCCGGCACCGGCGGGTCCAGCGGGGCGGCTGCGGCGCCCTCGGCCCCCTTGCCCCTGCTGGTGGTGGGGATCGCGATCGCTGCCCTCACCCTGCTGCCCCTTTTCTACGTGGTGCTCACCAGCGCGTCGTACGGCGCTGACGAGGCGCGCAGCTTCCTCTTCCGCGAGCGCATCGGGGAGCTTCTCTGGAACACCACTCGCCTCCTGATCGGTGGGGTCCTGGTGAGCGGCGTCCTCGGCGTCGGCGCTGCCTGGCTGGTCGAGCGCACCGACCTGCGCGGCCGCGGCCTCTGGCACGGCCTGATGTGCGCCCCACTCGCTGTGCCGGCGTTCGTCAACGGCTACGGCTGGGTCTCGACCACCCAGGAGGTGCAGAGCTATGCCGGCGCGGTCCTGGTCGTGAGCCTGTCCTACTACCCCCTGGTCTACCTCCCGACGGTAGCGGCCCTGCGCCGGCTCGACCCCGGCCTGGAAGAGGTCAGCTCCTCGCTCGGTCGCAGCGGCGTGCAGACCTTTGCCTTCGTCGTGCTTCCCGCGATCAGCCCGGCGGTCCTGGGCGGCTCGCTGCTCGTCGGCCTACACCTGCTGGCCGAGTACGGCGCCCTGCAGCTGCTCAACTACCCGACGCTGACCACCGCGATCCTTCAGCAGTACGGCACGTCGTTCACCGGATCGGCGGCGACCCTGCTCGCCCTGGTGCTGATCGGGTTCTGCCTTCTCCTGCTCGGCCTCGAGCTGCTCCTGCGCGGACGCCGCCGTCGCTCGAGCGTCGGGCCCGGCGCTGCTCGCCGCTCCACCCCCCTGCGCCTGGGACGCCGTCGGCCGCTGGCCGTGGGCACCCTGCTCACCCTGGTGGTGCTGGCGCTCGGCGTACCGCTCCTGAGCCTGGCCCGGTGGCTGGTCCGCGGCACGTCGGCGACCTTCGACTACGCCACGCTCACCTCCGCGGCCACGACCACCCTTGCGCTCTCGATCGTCGCGGGAGTCGTGGCCTGCCTGGCCGCACTGCCAGTCGCCTGGCTCTCGGTCCGCCACCGCAACCTGGCCACCACCCTGGTCGAGCGCAGCACCTACACCGCCAGCGCGATGCCCGGCATCGTGGTCGGCCTGGCCCTGGTGACGATCTCCATCCGCGCCGTCCCCTGGCTCTACCAGACCTTGCCGATCCTGGTCGCCGGCTACGTCATCCTCTTCCTCCCACGGGCCGTCGTGAGCGTCCGCGCCACCCTCGAGCTCGCCCCACCGGCGCTCGAGGACGTCGCCAAGTCACTGGGCTGCAGCGCGACCGAGGCCGCCCGCCGTGTCACCCTGCCGCTCATCGCGCCCGGGCTCGGGGCGGCCGTGGCGCTGGTCTCGCTGGCCGTCGCTACCGAGCTCACCGCGACCCTGCTTCTCTCCCCGATCGGCACCACGACGCTGTCGGTGGAGTTCTGGTCGAAGGCCTCCTCGGTGTCGTACGGCGGCGCGGCACCCTATGCGCTGGCGCTGATCCTGCTCTCCATCCCCGCGACCGTCCTGCTCGGCCGCGTCAGCCTCGGCGGGGGGGCCCGCCGATGAGCGGGATGACCGGAGTGCCCGCCCTCGACGTCCAGGGCCTGCGGGTCGGCTTCGGCAGCACCGAGGTCCTGCGCGGCCTCGACCTTCGCGTGCCGACCGGCGTCACCGCCGTCCTCGGCTCCTCGGGCT
>JBAVCA010000081.1:0-2873 GCA_049586475.1 Nocardioides sp. | reverse complement strand
CTTCGACTACGCCCAGCAGGGGATCCTCTACGTCGCCAGGCACTTGCCGCCTCCCGGGCGCGACGGGCTCGTGAAGGCCCAGCTGGACGAGATCGTCGAGCTCGTCGACGCAGCCGAGGGTCGCACGCTCGGGTTGTTCTCGAGTCGTCGCGCCGCGGAGGTCGCGGCCGAGGAGGTCCGCGCGCGGCTGCCGCACCTGACGACTCTTGCCCAGGGCGATGCCCAGCTGCCCGAGCTCGCCAAGCAATTCGTCAGCGACCCCCACACGTGCCTTTTCGGCACGCTCAGCCTGTGGCAGGGCATCGATGTGCCAGGGGAGACCTGCCAGCTGGTCCTGATCGACAGGATCCCCTTCCCCCGGCCCGACGACCCTCTGATGAGCGCACGACAGAAGGCCGCCGACGCGGCCGGGGGCAACGGGTTCATGCAGGTGGCCGCCACCCACGCCGCCCTCCTGCTCGCCCAGGGGTCAGGGCGCCTGATCCGCACCACCACCGACCGCGGCGTCGTGGCTGTGCTGGACCCGCGGCTGGCGACGGCGCGCTACGGGACCTTCCTCAAGGCTTCGCTGCCACCGATGTGGACCACCACCGACCCCGCCATCGTGCGCAAGGCGCTGGCCCGCCTGGCTACTGGCTGAGCCTGCGGCGTTCTCAGCGCGTCAGGCGTGCGCTGAGCTGCTGTCGCTGGTCGTCGTCCCTCGGCGCGCTCCCGCCGCAGGAGTACGGGGTGGCAAAGCGATAGCAGTCGGAGAAGCGGGCGCTGGTGTTGGCCAGCGTGACCTCGACGTACTTGATCTGCTGGGAGCTGAACCGCACCCGCTTGGTGGCATCGCCGTCATCGTCCAGCGCAATGGTGCGGACCTTGGCCTTGCCCTGCCGCGTCACGAGCGTGACCGCGGCCATCGACCCGGAGCTGGTGCTCGCGAGGTCGAGGACCAGGCGCAGCCTGGTCGTGCTCGTCGTCAGCTTGCGAGGGGTGAGGCGATAGGTCGCCGAGGTCAGGTGGTCGGTCGAGGTCGCAGCAAAGCTCACCTGGCGCTTTCGCGGAGACAGCGTGGCGCTGTCACGGAGCGGGCCGGTCGGGTAGAGCTGCGCCTCGCCTTCGTCGTAGGTCTCACGCGGGCGACGGTTCGCGACGGAGTAGGCGAGGAACTCCTCCGCCGCGGAGCTCCTCTCCGCGGTGAGGACCGAGTTGATCGCCTGCCAGGAGTACTGATCCTCTGCGCCCAGCGAGCCGTCGACCTTCTCCATCATGTCGAGCACGAGGCGGGGCATGGTGCCCTGCGCGTCGTCGTACTTCTCGGTCAGGAACCGGATGAAGCTCCAGGTGCCGTAGTGGAATCCGGAGTACTCCCCACCGCCGACGAAAGCGTCGAGCGGGACGAAGGGTGCGGTCAGCGGGCTGCGTCGCAAGTACTGAACGTTGTCGTTGACGTCGTCGAAGACCTCGTCCTCGGCCCAGGTAGCGGTGGCCTCCAGGAACCAGGGGTCCTCGAAAGCGTCGTAGGCGTACTGGGTGGCGTGGAAGTACTCGTGGGCCGCGGTCACCTCGATGTTCTCCTGCGGCGTGTTGGCGAAGCCCGCGTAGTCGTCGTCGAGCACGCAGTTGGCCCAGCGGTCGTAGAAGGCCGGACCACCGGTGGGGTTGGGTTGATCGGTGGTGCAGTAGCCGTAGAGCCCAGCGGTGCCGATCTCGGCGAGGTAGACGTCGATCAGGTCGACACCGCCGCCCCGGGCGCCGTCGCCGCGAGGCTCGCGGTAGCCGGCCTCGACGTAGGTGTCGTGCACCGCGGTCATCACGCGCAGCACCTCGTCGACGTAGTCCGGGACACCGTTGGCTCCCGCCGTCCCGACGGAGTCGGTCACGTCGGTGAGCGAGGGTGCGTTGGCGGTCGTGGTGACGTAGTGGACGCACAGGTCCGTGCTGCAGGCCGGGGGCGCCTCCGCGACGTCGTACTTCACGACGAAGCCGGCGACCTTGTCTCCCTTCACGTCGGTCGGGCGAGCCAGGTAGGCCGCGGCCACGGCCCGGTCGTCCGGGTCGAGGGAGTCTGCGCGCAGCGCCAGGTCGCGCAGCGCCATCGACGCCTCGACCCCACCGTCAGGCAGCGCCGCGCGTGCCCCCGCGTCCGGGGAACGGGTGAAGATCGCGCGGACGTCGCGCAACGCGGCGTCGGCGGCCTTCTGCTCGGCGTTCGAATGATGGCTCGGCGGCACCGCACCGGCGGTGCTGGTCGACGAGAACGCGGTCACGCAGGCGAGGGTGGACGCGACCACGAGCAGGGCAGCACGGATGGCGCGGGAAGAGGTCACGAGCGAACGCTACGGCCTAGAGCCGCGACTTACCGTCGTAACCGCCTTTCGGTTGCTGACGGATGCCGAAGAAGTCGGCCACCGTCGGAGCTACGTCGACGGTATGAGCCACGGTCGAGGACGCCTTGCGCCTCGGGATGCGCGGGTGCCCACCGGAGATGAAGAAGGGGATCGGCCGAGTGGCCGGGTGTCCGTGGGTGCCGGGGACGGGGTTCGACCTGACCGGGTCGGGGTCGCTGAAGCGCCAGCCCGACTTGCAGAAGACGACCAGGTCTCCGGCCTCGGGCCCGCAGCGCATCCACCGCGACTGGGGGTCCTTGACGTTCAGGACGCCGGGCGTGGCTCGGGCGATGGCCCGCATCTTCTTCAGCGCCTGCTCGCGCTCGGCGCCGGGACCTGTCCAGTAGACGAGGTCAGCACCCCCGTTGTCGGCGATCACGAACCGGCCGGCCAGGTCGGGCTCGGCCTCGAAGGCGCCGGTCAGGCTGATCACGTCCGCGGGGCGCGACCAGTCCATCGAGTGGTCGGCGAGCACGATGACCATCGAGTGCTTCCACC
>JBAVCA010000080.1:0-12188 GCA_049586475.1 Nocardioides sp. | reverse complement strand
TCCTGCCGATGCAGGACGACGTCTTCCCCGACCGGGAGCACTTCGGCCGGATCTTCTTCAACCAGGCCAACCTGTCCGCCGCGCGGATCCCGCAGATCGCCTCGGTGATGGGCTCGTGCACCGCCGGTGGCGCCTACGTGCCGGCGATGAGCGACGAGACGGTGATCGTCAAGGAGCAGGGCACGATCTTCCTCGGCGGCCCGCCGCTGGTGAAGGCCGCCACGGGTGAGGTCGTCACGGCCGAGGACCTCGGCGGCGGCGACGTCCATGCCCGCACGTCCGGCGTGGTCGATCACCTCGCCGACGACGACGCCCACGCGCTCGCGATCGTGCGCGGCATCGTCGACACGCTGCCCGCCCCGCCTGCCCCGCCGTGGGAGGTGCGCGAGGCCGAGGAGCCGCTGCTCGCGCCCGAGACGTTGTACGACGTCGTCCCCACCGACACGCGCACGCCGTACGACGTGCGCGAGGTGATCAAGCGGATCGTCGACGGCTCACGCTTCGCCGAGTTCAAGCACCTCTACGCCGAGACGCTGGTGACCGGCTTCGCCCACGTGTGGGGCCACCCGGTCGGCATCGTGGCCAACAACGGCATCCTCTTCGGCGAGTCGGCGCTCAAGGGCGCGCACTTCATCGAGCTGTGCAACCAGCGCGGCATCCCGCTGGTCTTCCTGCAGAACATCTCCGGCTTCATGGTCGGGCGGGAGTACGAGAACAAGGGCATCGCGCGCGACGGAGCCAAGCTCGTCACCGCGGTCGCCTGCTCGGTGGTGCCGAAGTTCACCGTCGTCATCGGGGGCTCGTTCGGGGCCGGCAACTACGGCATGTGCGGGCGCGCCTACGACCCGCGCTTCCTGTGGATGTGGCCCAACGCGCGGATCTCGGTGATGGGCGGCGAGCAGGCGGCGTCCGTGCTCGCCACCGTCGCGGGCAGGCCCGACGACGAGGACTTCAAGGCCCCGATCCGTGAGCAGTACGAGGAGCAGGGCTCGCCCTACTACTCGACGGCCAGGCTCTGGGACGACGGCGTGATCGACCCCGCGGACACGCGCCGCGTGCTCGGCATGGGCCTGGCCGCCGCGGCGAACGCGCCGGTGCCCGAGCCCCGCTACGGAATCTTCAGGATGTGAGCGCGATGACCTCGATCACCACCCTCCTCGTCGCCAACCGCGGCGAGATCGCGGTGCGCGTGATGCGCACCGCCGAGGCGATGGGTCTCCGCACCGTCGCGATCTTCACCGACCTCGACGCCGACGCGCCGCACGTGCACGCCGCCGACGACGCCGTCCGCGTCGAGAGCTATCTGGACGTCGACGCGGTCGTCGAGGCCGCGCGCTCGGTGGGTGCGGACGCCGTGCACCCCGGCTACGGCTTCCTCTCCGAGCGCTCGGCATTCGCTGCTGCGCTCGAGGCTGTCGGGATCGCCCTGGTCGGACCGTCCGCCGCAGTGATGGACCAGATGGGCCGCAAGGACGCCGCGCGCGAGATCGCGCTGGCTGCCGGGGTGCCCGTCGTCCCGGTCTCGCTGGACAGCGAGGGCGTGGCACGGGACTACCCGGTGCTGGTCAAGGCTGCCGCCGGCGGCGGCGGCAAAGGCATGCGGATCGTCCGCTCCGAGGGCGAGATGGCCGAAGCGCTGGCAGCCGCGAAACGGGAGTCGCTGGCGGCGTTCGGTGACGACACCATGCTGGTGGAGAAGTACGTCGAGCACGGACGCCACATCGAGGTGCAGGTCATCGGTGACAGCCACGGCACGGTGCTGCACCTCTTCGAACGCGACTGCTCGACGCAACGCCGCCACCAGAAGGTGCTCGAGGAGGCACCGGCGCCGACCCTGGACGAGGCGACGCGCTCGCGGGTGCGCCAGGCCGCCGTCGACCTGGCCACGCACGTGGGCTACGTCAACGCCGGCACCGTGGAGTTCCTGTTCGACGCCGACTCCGGCGCGTTCTACTTCCTGGAGATGAACACCCGCCTCCAGGTCGAGCACCCCGTCACCGAGGCGGTCACCGGGCTCGACCTCGTCGAGCTGCAGCTGCGGGTAGCAGCCGGAGCGCCGCTCGGCCTCACCCAGGACGACATCCGCCTGACCGGGCACGCCATCGAGGCCCGGGTGTACGCCGAGGACTCCTTCGGCGGCTTCCTGCCGCAGGCCGGAACCGCGTCGATCGTGCGCTGGCCCGTGGGGATGCCCGGGGTGCGGGTCGACCACGCCCTCGAGTCGGGGCAAGTCGTGTCGACGTCGTACGACCCGATGCTCGGCAAGGTGATCGCCCACGGTCCCGATCGCGAAAGCGCCCGGCTCGCCCTCGTCGCAGCCCTGGATGCAACCGCGGTCCTCGGACTGACCACGAACGCCGGCTTCCTGCGCGCACTGGTCGCCGGTGAGGAGTTCCGCGATGCCACCATCGACACTGCGTGGCTGGACACTGCCGAAGTATCCGCCCCGGACCCAACCGTGCCACGGGCGGCGACGGCGTGGGTCGCCGCCCAGCTCAGCGCGCAGGGTGCCGCTCACGCCTTTCAGACCGACGGCTTCCGACTGGGCGCCGCGCCGGCTGCGACCCTCGTCGAGCTCGACCAGGACGTCAGCGTCGACCGGTTCGCCGGGACCGTCGACGGGTCACCGTTCGTGCAGGTCGCGGCGGCTGACCACGTGCTGGAAGCCATCGCCGAGGGCCACCGGGTCAGCGTCGTGGTCAATGTGCAACCCGGGCATCCCGGTGTCTACGAGGCCTCGTTCCGCGGCCAACGCCACGTGTTCACCCCGCCCGACAGACTCGCCGGGGTTGCTGCGGTCGGTGACGGCGCGATCACCTCGCCGATGCCAGGCACCGTGCTCGACGTGCGCGTCGCGGTCGGCGACGTCGTCCACACCGGCGACGTGCTCGGCGTCATGGAGGCGATGAAGATGGAGCACGCCCTCAAGGCGCCGTTCGATGGCACCGTCACCCGGGTCGAGGCCAGCGCGGGAAGCCAGGTCGCGCTCGGGGCCACGCTCTTCGTCGTGGAGCACCCATGATGAGCTCTCTGCCGATGACCGTTCCGATGACTGTGCCGATGACTGGGCCGATAACTGGGCCGGCTGCCGGGCTGCCGAAGAGCGTGACCATTTACGAGGTCGGCGCGCGCGACGGCCTGCAGAACGAGAAGTCGCTGATCCCGACCGAGGTCAAGGCAGAGTTCGTACGCCGACTGCTCGCCGCGGGACTACCCGTCGTCGAGGCGACGTCGTTCGTTCACCCGAAGTGGGTGCCTCAGCTGGCTGATGCCGCCGACCTGATGGCGATGTTGGCCGCGGAGCTCGGCGAGACGGCGCGGCAGCTGCCGGTGCTCGTGCCCAACGAGCGCGGCCTCGATCGTGCTCTCGAGCTCGGACTGCGCCACATTGCGATCTTCGGGTCGGCTACCGAGACCTTTGCCTCCAAGAACCTCAACCGCACGTTGGACGAGCAGTTCGCGATGTTCGAGCCGACCGTGGCCCGGGCCAGAGCGGCTGACGTAGAGGTGCGTGCCTACGTCTCCATGTGCTTCGGCGATCCCTGGGAGGGGCCGGTACCGATCGACCAGGTCGTCGACGTCGGTCGGCGGCTGCTCGACCTCGGAGCCTCCCAGCTCAGTCTCGGCGACACGATCGGCGTCGGCACCGCCGGCCACGTGAGCGCGCTGGTCGAGGCGTTCGTCGCCGCCGGGGTCGGAGTGGACCGGCTCGCGCTGCACTTCCACGACACCTACGGCCAGGCCCTGAGCAATGTGCAGGCGGGACTGCGCGCCGGCATCACGACGTACGACGCCAGCGCCGGCGGACTCGGTGGATGCCCCTACGCCAAGAGCGCCACCGGCAACCTCGCCACCGAGGACCTGGTCTGGCTCCTGACCGGACTCGGCATCGAGCACGGCGTCGACCTCGCCGCGCTGGTCGAGACCAGCACCTGGATGGCCGGTCACCTCGGGCGGCCCAGCCCGTCGGCCGTCGTCCGCGCTCTCGGGTGACGGCCGCAGGCTTGTAACGCACCGTTACGTCCTCCTGTACGCCGTTCGACGGGCTGGTTAGCGCACCGAACGGTGAGTTACAAGCGCTCGCCGCGGTGCCCGTGGCCACCACCACTGACTCATCGAGGCGCGTGGTGGCTACGATCGCCGGATGAGTCGCCGGGTCTACCTCCACATCGGGGCGCCGAAGACCGGCACGACCTACCTCCAGGACCGGCTGCGTCTCAACGCTCGCGCCCTCGCGGCCCAGGGCGTCCACTTCCCGAGCCGCAACATCGCGGTCGACGCGCCGTTGTTCCACTTCCGCGCCGCGCTCGACCTGCTCGGGCAGGACTGGGGTGGCGATCCCGGGCACGCCGAGGGCAACTGGGACGCCCTGGTCCGGCGGGTCAGGCGCCTCGACGGCACCATCATCGTCAGTCACGAGATCCTCGCCCCGGCGCAGGCACCCCAGATCGCGCGCGCCAAGGCCTCGCTGGCCCGCGCCGGCGCCGAGCTGCACGTTGTCTACTCCGCACGCGACCTGGCCCGGCAGGTCCCGGCCGGGTGGCAGGAGAGCATCAAGCAGGGGCGAACCTGGAGCTACCGCCGCTTCACCAAGCGGGCCACGAAGAACCAGTCGTGGTTCTCGAAGGCATTCGACCTGCCGCAGGTGTTGACCGCTTGGGGCGAGGGGCTCCCACCGGAGCGCGTCCACGTCGTGACGGTGCCGCAGCAGCGCGGACCAGAGCTGTGGGAGCGCTACTGCAGCGTCTTCGGCATCGATCCCGCCTGGGCCCCGCGGGAGTCGGAGGCCCACAACGCCTCCCTCGGGGTCGCCGAGACCGCCATGCTGCGCCGGCTCAACCGGCAGATGGAGCGGGCCCCTCGTCAGGACGCCCGCTTCGACGGCCTCGTACGGCGACTGCTCGCCGAGGAGACGCTGGTGGGCCGCGGGTCCAAGTCGTTGCTGCTGCCTCCGCACGCGGTCGAGTGGGCCCAAGACCAGGCCGAGCAGTGGATCGACTGGATCGAGGGCAGCAACGTCGACGTGGCCGGCGACGTGGCCGACCTGCGCCCCGCCGAGCGCGCGCCCGACGCGACCTGGGACAACCCCGACAAGATCGGGGCCAAGCCCCAGCTCAAGGCCGCCATCGAGGCCTTGGCCGCGATGACCCTCGAGGCCGGCCGCCGCGAAGACCCGCAGGAGACGCTGACCGCCAAGGTCCGCACCCGGGTACGCGGGCTGCGAGACGACTGATGGCGCAGGCCGACCCGGGTCGAGCCTGGGGCTGGGTGGCGGCACTGCGCTCCGGGAGCACGACGCCCTGGTCACAGTGGCCTCCGGATGCAGCACCTGCCCCAGCGCTCGACCGCGACCTCCCGGGCGCCCAGCAGCTCGAGCTGCTGCGCCGGGTCAACCTAGCCTCGGCTGCTCCACGCCCGGACCTGGCCGAACGGATCCTCGCCGTCGGCGCCACGGGTCGTGGGAGACCCGACCTCGAGCTGCCCGGAACCTCGACGAGCAGGCGATGGGGTCCGGAACCGACCGACCCGACGGACCTGGGCGCTGCCGAGCTGCTGCGCTTCGTCGGAATGCTTCTCGCCGAGGACCTGGCGGTCAGTGGACACCGCGAGCTCGCAGAGGAGGCCTCGGGCGCGGTCACCAGCTCCCGCGCGGCAGCAACCCTGCCCGCGCGCGCACGTCGACGCCTGCGCCGCCGGGCACCGGGTCATCGGCTCGTCGGTGACCCTTGGCTGGTGGACCCCCTGCGCCAGGTGATGCTCGCTCAGGGGCACCCGCTGGGCGGTTCACGCAGCGCGGTGGTGGTGATCGGCACGGACCTGGTCACCATGCTCGCCGATACCTACACCGCCCGTGCCTTCGATGACGGGGTCGCCCCGTGGCACCGGTGGTTGCGGACCGGCCCTGGAGACCGCACCCTGCCGCCCAGGATCGACCTGGCGCACGTGGCGCGGCACTGGCAGGAGGAAGCCGGGCACCGACGGGTGGTCGTCGTCACCGAGCCCCGCCTGGCGACCGACGTGCTTCCGCTGCGATCGAGCGCGGTGCCGGACCCGGACCAGGCGCGCCCCTCCGCCGACGCCGTCGACCTCGCCCGCCGGGTCGCTGCGGCCCTGGGGCTGCTCGTGCCGCGGCAGGAACGACGAGCCCTGCTGCGAGGAGTGCTTCTGCCACGGCTGTTGACCGACAACGCCCAGCATCCCGCTCCACCGCTGACGGTGCCCGAGGCCCGCACGTCGTGGGTCGTGCGGCAGGCCGAGCAGATGCGCGACGACCTCCTCGAGGCTGGCTACGCTGTGGTCGGCGATCCCGAGGCGCTGGTGCCTCGGACAACCGACCGGCGCGGCGCGGTCCCCGACTCCTCGGGCGTGCTGGATCTCGCGATCCGACTGCTGCTCACCGGCCCCGGGAGAGACCACAGAAAGGCAGAGGTGGAGGGATGACCCGACGAGTCCTGCTTCATGTCGGCACCCCCAAGACCGGAACCTCCTACGTCCAGGACGTGCTGTTCCGCAACCGCGACACCCTTACGGCGGCCGGCATCCTCTACCCCGCCGAGCGCTTCGACGCGCACTTCCTGGCGGCCCTGGACCTGATGAAGCTGCCGTGGGGCGGGTTGGAGGCCGAAGCCATCGGCGCCTGGGACCGGCTGGCGGAGCGGGCGCGGGCCCACCGGGGCACCACGATCATCAGCCACGAGATCCTCGCCCATGCCTCGCGCGCCCAGGCGGGGCGGGCCCTGGAGTCCCTGGGTCACCGCTGGGACGTGGCGCCGGAGGAGCGAGAGACCGAGGTGCACGTGGTGCTCTCGGTCCGCGACCTGATCCGCCAGGTGCCCGCGGAGTGGCAGGAGAACGTCAAGCACCGCAGCACGCTGTCCTATGCCGAGTTCCTGGACCAGATCCGTGACCCAGAACGACGCTCGCGGGTGTCGAGCTGGTTCTGGGCCGTGCAAGAGATCCCGGCGATCCTCGACCGCTGGGCCCACGACCTCCCGCCCGAGCACGTCCACGTGGTCACCGTCCCACCCTCCGGCACCGCCCCGGAGGTGCTCTGGAAACGGTTCAGCCGCGCGCTCGACCTGGACCGGCTCGACCTCGACCTCACTGCGACCCGGGCCAACCCGTCGCTGGGTGTCCCCGAGACCGCGCTGATCCGTCGGATCAACGCGTCCGCCAACGACGTCCTCGTGCCCGGCGACTACCGGCCGCTGATCCGCGAGCTGTTGGCCCACCAGACCTTGTCTCAGCGACGCGGCTCGGCTCGACTCGGGCTGCCTCCGCACCTGCACCGGTGGTTCGGCGAGGTCGAGCAGTCCTGGGTCGACGCCATCCGTGAGCGCGGCTACGACGTGATCGGCGATGTCTCGGAGCTGCTCGGTGCGTCGTTGCCGGCCGAGGCGGCGCTGGACGATCGCGCTGAGCGTTCCTGGGCCGACCCCGACCGTCCCCGGCCTCGCGAGGTCGCCGACGCCGCCGTCGACGCGATCACTGCCCTGGCGCTCGAGGCCGCCCGGCTGCGCGGCGAGGAGCACCGGCTCCACGAGGAACTGGCCGAGACCCGGCGCGCCCTCGAGCGTTCCTACCTGCGCCCGTCCTACCGGTTCCGCAAGAAGGTCGTGCGTCGCCTCGCCAGCTCGCGACCCGGCCGGACGATGCTGCGCAGCTACCGCGGGTTGCGGGGCAGGAATTCTTCCTCGGCATAGTGACCGATCTTGTAGGTCGACCACCCGTCGCTGCCCATGCCGACTAGCCCGCCGATACCGGGGACGCGGCGCGCCATCGTGGTCGCCAACCGCTTGCCGGCGACCCGGGTGATCAGGTCGTTGGCCACTTCAGCCGACACGACGGCGTCGATCGCCGGGTCGTGCACCGGTGCGGTGGCGAGCGCCATCGGCGGTGCCGGGAGCTTGCCCCGCTTGACCAGGGCCTCGACGTCGTCCTCCCCGATCGTCGTCACCAGGATCGCGTTGTGGACCCGGGGGTCGGTGAGGTCGTAGCCACGCAGGTGGGCCACCCCGGCCACCATCCGGTTCTGCAGGATGGCGAGCCCGGTGATGTTGGCGGGCACTGCCACGGTCATCGTGACCAGTCCGCCGAGGTTGGTCGCAAAGCCCTGCACCCCGGCGTAGCGGATGTGGTGATCGACCACGGATCGAAGGGCTGAGTCCAGATCGCCGTCGTGGTCGGCCAGAGCCTTCTCGGCGATCTTGGTCGCGGAGCTGAACGGGCCGGCGCCGTCGATGGCACGATGCAGGGCCTCGCGCACGAAGGACGCGCTCAACCCGGGGGCGAGCTGGGTGACGCGCGGAACGACGCGCGGGGCCAGCTGCCGAGCGATGGTGCGAGTGACTCCCATGCCCCGATCCTACGGGGAGACGCACTAGCGTCATCGCCATGGACCGTCCAGCCGACGAGGCCTCCGGCACGCACACCCCGGACCCGGGTGCGCGGGGCGCCGGGTGGCCGGTGGAACCGCCCGGCTCACCCTGGGTCTTCGCCGACATCGACGAGGCGGACGCCGATGAGGACCTGGTGGCCATCGGTGCCGACCTGGAGCCGGGCACCGTCCTCAGCGCCTATCGGCGTGGGCTCTTCCCGATGCCCTTCGAGACCAGACGCGGCTCGCGTGAGCCGATGGGCTGGTGGTCTCCGGTGCGCCGCGGGGTGCTCGGGCTCGACGACCTGCACGTCTCCAGGTCGTTGCGCAGGTCGACCCTCGACTTCGAGATCCGCATCGACACCGCCTTCGCCGAGGTGGTCGATGCCTGCGCGGACCCGCGCCGACCGCACGGGTGGATCGATGAGCGGGTGCGCCGCGCCTACGGGGGCCTGCATGCGCTGGGGTGGGCTCACTCGGTCGAGACCTGGCGCGACGGACGACTCGAGGGCGGCTTGTACGGCTTGGCCATCGGAGGACTCTTCGCGGGTGAGTCGATGTTCCACCGGTCCCGAGATGCCTCGAAGGTGGCGCTGGTCGGTCTGGTCGAGGCGTTGCGCGACGAGCATGCCGCGCTGCGACTGATCGACGTGCAGTGGCAGACCGAGCACCTGGCTAGCCTGGGAGTGCGGGAGATCGCGCGGTCGGAGTATCTTGAGCAGCTCGGTGACCTCCTCGCGTTGCCGCTGCCTGCGCCCTTCTCGAGCCGGCCGTACCCGGCTTGACCAGGGGTGGTCGGCGCCGACGAAGGCAGGATCGCCGTGGCCCTCGCGATCGAGCAGGGCACCGGCACGTGGAGCCCCATGTGCTCGTCGAAAGGAACCCCACATGACGACCCCGACCAACCCCCACCACCTCAGGCGTCGCGCCGCAGCTGCTTCCGCGCCGTTGCTCCTGGCTCTCTCGCTCACGGCATGCGGCGGTGACGACGCCACGAGCGCGCCCGACGACGCGTCCGCGGAGGACTTCTGCAGCGTCTTCCTCGAGCAGAGCGGCGAGGCTGCCGCTGACGATGCCAAAGCCCAGCTGGACGAGGTTCGCGAGCTGGCCGACAACCTGGGCGAGGTCGGCACGCCGGCTGAGTTCAGCGCCGAGGCACGGGAGGGTTTCGAGGTGTTCCTCGACTTCGTCGCCAACCTGGACGAGGAGGCCGTGGACGACTTCAACAACGCCGCGGACCCCAGCGACATCTTCGGCGGCGACGATGCCGAGAAGGTGGCCGCCTTCACCACCGAGGCCGCCTCGGCGTGCATCCCGGAGATGGGTGACCTCGAGGGCGAGCTCGGGGACCTCGAGGACCAGCTACCGAGCGACTTCCCCAGCTGAGCGAGCCTCCGGTCGGATCCGCATATCGAACGGTGCCCGCTCCGGCGTCAGACGACGAGCCTCACAGGACCTGGGGCGGGCGACCGTTCTCGCTCACCATCGCGCGGCCGGCGGCCTCCCACTCGAGCATGCCGCCGTCGAGGTTGACCACCTCCAGGCCTTGCCGGGACAGCCAGAGGGTGGCCTGGGCGGAGCGACCTCCGACCCGACAGACCACGAGGGTCTGCTCGGTCGAGAGCTCGGAGAACCGATCGGGGAGGTCCATCAGCGGGACGTGGACGGCACCCTCGACGTGGCCGGCGTCCCACTCGCCCTGCTCGCGGACGTCGAGCACGACCAATCGCTCGGGCAGGGGATCGGGTACGGCGGACAGTGCGACGGTGGGGATACTCATGACGGCTGAGCCTAGGCCGCGTCCCACACGCTCGCGGTCGGCCGGCTACTTGAGCAGCTTGCTCATCCGACGGTCGGCGAGCGTCTTGCCGCCCGTCTGGCAGGTGGCGCAGTACTGCAGGCTCGAGTCGGCGAAGGAGACCTCCCGCACCAGGTCTCCGCACACCGGGCACGGCTTGCCGGTCTGGGCGTGCACGGCGAGGTGCGACTTCTTCTCGCCCTTCAGCTCGCTGGCGGCGAGGCCGCGCGACCGATCGACGGCGTCGCCCAGGGTGTCGCGGATGGCGGCGTACAGGGTTGCCAGGTCGGCCTCGTCCAGGCTCGAGGCTGCCTTGAACGGCGACATCCGGGCGGCATGCAGGATCTCGTCGGAGTAGGCGTTCCCGATGCCGGCGATGGTGCCCTGGTGGCGCAGGACCCCCTTCAGCTGCTTGGCGCCCTGACGCTCGAGGAGCGCAGCCAACGACTCGATCGTGAAGTCATCGCCGAGCGGGTCGGGACCGAGGGAGACGATGCCAGGAACGTCAGCCGGAGACCGCACGACGTAGAGCGCCAGGCTCTTCTTGGTCCCGGCCTCGGTGATGTCGAGACCCGAGTCGTCATCGAGAACGACTCGGACGGCCAGCGGCGACTTGTTGCTCGGACGGGGCGGTACTGCCGGTACCTCGTCGCGCCAACGCACCCACCCGGCACGGGCGAGGTGGAGGACGAGGTGCACCCCGGAGGCCTCGATGTCGAGGAACTTGCCGTGCCGGGTCACATCATCAACCAGGGTGCCGTGCAGGGCCGAGACCGGCGGATCGTAGGTCTTCAGGGCGCTGAAGGCCGCGACGTGGACGGCGGTGATCGCCCGACCCTCGAGCCGCGACTTCAGGTCGAGGGCCAGCGCTTCCACCTCGGGCAGCTCGGGCACCGGTGCAGTTTACCGGCCGGGTGTGGCGCATTCACGGCGATCAGCTGGGGCGTCGGGCTGCGCGGACGGACCGGACCCTGACAGCATCACTCCCATGGCATCCCCGACCGATGGGCTCTCCTCGCCACAGGTGGTCGCTCACCGTGGCGCCAGCCATGACAATGCCGAGCACACGCTTGGCGCGTACGTGGCGGCCCTCGAGGCGGGTGCGGACGGCTTGGAGTGCGACGTACGGCTGACCGCGGACGGGCACCTGGTCTGCGTCCACGACCGCGACCTGCGCCGTACGGCGAGCAGCCCGGGATTGATCTCGACCACCGACCTCGCCGACCTCAACGAGCTCGACTTCGCCTCGTGGAAGAACCCCTGGGCCGAGCTGGACGACGAGGCGCCCGATCGTGACGAGTCACTCGACCGGGTCCTGACGTTGCGCAAGCTGCTCGAGACCACCGCCGACTACGACCGTCGCGTCGAGGTCGCGATCGAGACCAAGCACCCCACCCGTTTCGGGGGCCTGGTCGAGCGGCGGCTGGTGGAGATGCTGCGCGAGTTCGGCTGGGACGTCGCGGGGTCGCCGGTGCGGGTGATGAGCTTCTCGTTCACCGCGCTCCAACGTGTCGAGCGGCTCGCTCCCGAGGTACGCCTGGTGCAGCTCTTCGACAAGCAGCAGCACTGGCCGATGCTGCGGCGGATCGTCGGGGACGACTGGGTCTTCGGCCCCGGGATCGACCTGTTGCGCGAGCACCCCCGCCTGGGCGCCCGCATCACCAGGTCAGGGCACGACATCCACGTGTGGACCGTCAACACCGAGGACGACCTGCGTCTGTGCCAGGAGCTCGGCGTCAAGGCAGTCATCACCGACCGCCCGGCCTATGTCCTCCGGGCGCTCGGCCGGTAGGTTCGCGGGTATGGGAAAGAGCTCACGCACCAAGAACCGCCCGTCCACCGCGTCCGGTGAGGAAGGGGCAGTGGGCCCGCGTCAGCCCTGCCCGTGCGGCTCCGGAAAGCGCTACAAGGCTTGTCATGGCGGTGCCGGCGGCGGCGCCGGCGCGTTCATCGCCCGACCGTTCGAGGGCCTGGCCGGCGAGTGCGACCTGATCGCGTTGCGCGAGCTGGTCC
>JBAVCA010000079.1:0-4463 GCA_049586475.1 Nocardioides sp. | reverse complement strand
CGCCGTCAGCGATCGCCGGCGGTGTGAGCGCCAGGTGATCCCCCTGCACCTCGTGCTCGAAGAGCCGCACGTGGGAGGGTCGCATCCACACCGCGTCGGGCAGGTCCCCGTCGGGCCGCGCCGGCAGGTCGGAGCGGCATGCGTAGCCGAGGTAGCCGAACCACTGACCCCCCGCCGGGCCGGCGAGCTCGGCCTCCAGGACGGTGAAGATGTCCTCACCGACCACGTACGCTGCCCCACCCTCGTGCCGGGTGACCTCGCGGCGTGCGGCTGAGTAGGTCAGCGAGACGTCGTCGTCGTCGAGCCAGCCGATGATCGAGCGCCGCCCGGACCAGTCCCGGGCTCCGCCGCCGTCCAGCCAGAAGCAGCGGCGGTGCCGCGCTGCGACCGAGGTGAAGAAGGCGACCGGGTCCTCGCTTCGTGGGCTCATCGCACGCCCGCGATGAAGTTGGCGATCAGGGCGGCTCCGTGCTCGGACAGGATCGACTCCGGGTGGAACTGCACGCCCTCGAGAGGCAGCGTCGAGTGGCGGACCCCCATCACGGTTCCGTCCGCAGCGCGCGCCGTCACCTCGAGGCCAGCACCCAGCTCGACCGCTGCCAGCGAGTGGTAGCGCACGGCAGCAAAGCCTTGGGGAAGCCCGGTGAACAACCCCCGCGCGTCGTGGGAGATCCGGGCAACCTCGCCGTGCGCAGGGCGTACCCGAGTGACCTCACCGCCGTACGTCGCCACCAGGCCCTGCATCCCCAGGCAAACGCCGAGCACCGGGCGGGTGGCGGCGCGCAGCACCTCCTGGCCGACCGCGAAGTCGTTCGGGTCGCGTGGCGTCCCCGGGCCGGGCGACAGCACCACGTGGGAGTGCGCCAGCACGCTCGCTGCGCTCACCTCGTCGTGCTGCACCACGGTCGGCACCACACCGGTGACCGACGCGACCAGGTGGACCAGGTTCCACGTGTAGGAGTCGTGGTGGTCGACCACGACGACATCCGGCACCGGCAGCACCGCGCCACCGTATCGGCCCGCATCACTCCTCGGTGGCCGCGAACCGTGCCGTGACGACCTCCCACACCTGATCGGTCACTGCCTGGGGAGCCAGCCGACTCGAGTCGACGACCACGTCAGCGGCCCTCACCATCCAGTCCCGGGCCGAGGCGTAGGCCGCCAGGTGATCGAGGCGCCACTGGCGCGCTCCGCCTTCCACCTCGTCGGCCGCGATGCGCTCTCTCATCACCGCGTCGTCGGACTCCAGCACCACGTGCAGCACCTCGTGCCCGAGCAAGGTCAGCCCACCTTCCAGCTCAGCGAAGTAGCCCTCGTCGAGCACCGTCTGTACGGCCACCAAGGACTGTCCGGTGAAGCGAGCCACCTCGTCGGCCACCACCGGCGCCAGGCGACGCCACGACTCGTAGTGCTGGAAGTCGCTCACCTCGTGGTCA
The DNA here is from genome assembly GCA_049586475.1 of Nocardioides sp. Lineage (GTDB taxonomy): Bacteria > Actinomycetota > Actinomycetes > Propionibacteriales > Nocardioidaceae > Nocardioides. The sequence goes on along the minus strand of JBAVCA010000079.1, from coordinate 3,027 downwards.
GCGAGGTTGTTGGCCAGCAGGTAACCGACCCACTCAGGGTCGAAGACACGCAACCGCTCGTCACGCTGGGCGAGCAGCGTGCCGGTCGTGGTCTTGCCGGCGCCGAACGTCCCGTTGAGCCACACGATCACGCCTCGGACTGTAGGCGAGGATTGCCCGACGGGTGCCCGCCGCCCTCCAGCCGTCGCCTCAGTCGAGCAGCAGGTCGCCGACCAGGTCGTGCAGCAGGTCGTAGCCGCGCTCGGTCAGGATCGACTCGGCGTGGAACTGGATACCGCGGTAGTGCGGTCCTCGCAGGTGATGGATGTCGCCGGTGGCCTCGTCGAGGTCGACCGAGACACCCTCGGGCAAGGCGGCGCCGGGAGCCGGGCGTGCGACGAAGGTGTTGTAGAAGCCCACCCGCTCGGTGCGACCGTCATAGGACACCGCCGACTGGGTGCCCTGGAAGACGATGTCCTTGTAGGCCAGCTCGATGCCGAGCTGGTGGCACAGCGCCTGGTGGCCCAGGCAGACCGCGAGGAAGGGCTGCTCGGCGGCGAGCAGGTGCGTGACCGCATGGCGCAGGGTGCCCATCTTCGGGTCATCGTCGTCGCGGGGGTCCCCGGGGCCGGGGCCGACGACGACCAGGTCGAAGCCGTCCAGGCAGCCCGGCTCATAGTCGTCGTGGCGTACGACGGTGCTGGGCATGCCGAGCACGCTGAGCACGTGGCGCAGCATGTTCACGAAGTCGTCCTCGCCGTCGAGGATGACCACGGTCTTGCCGGCCAGCCGCGGGTCCGGCGGTGAGCCTGCCTGGTCGGTCAACCAGAACGAGCTGAGCCGTCGGTTGCGGGAGTTCAGCGAGAGCAGCACGTCCTCGTCGTTGACCAGCTCGGCGAGCTCGACGTCGGGAGTCGGCGCCTGCGGCACCAGGCCGAACGCCGAGAGGATGCCGCCGGCCTTCGCGTGGGTCTCCGCCACCTCGTAGGCCGCTTCGGAGTCGCGCACCAGGGTGGCGCCGGCGGTGACCTTCAGCAGCCCGGACAGGTCGACGTCTGCAGAGCGGATCACGATCGGGCTGTCCACCACGGCCCCGCCGGTCTCGTCGCGGCCGAGGATCGCCAACGCGGCCCCGTAGTACCCGCGCCCCTCCGTCTCGTACTGCTTGATCAACCGGCACGCGTTCTCCACGGGCGAGCCGGTGACCGTGGCGGCGTACATCGTGTCGCGCAGGATCTCGCGTGGGTCGCGCTCGCTACGTCCGGCGAGGAGGTACTCGGTGTGGATGAGATGGGTCATCGGCTTGAGGAACGGTCCGAGGACCTGGCCGCCCTCGTGGCACAGGTCGCACATCATCTTGAGCTCTTCGTCGACGACCATGAAGAGCTCGTAGATCTCCTTCTCGTCGGCCAGGAACTCCAGCAGCGGCTTCTTGGTCTCGCCGTCGCGCGGGATCCGAAAGGTGCCGCTGATCGGGTTCATCCGGACGTCGCCGTCGTGGACGCTGACGTGCCGCTCGGGGCTCGCGCCGATCAGGTAGCGGTCCCCGGTGAAGAAGACGTAGGTCCAGTAGGCGCCGCGCTCGCGCTCGAGCAGGCGACGGAAGACCGACAGCGCCACGTGGTGATCCCAGTCGGCGACCTGGGCGCGGTAGTGCCGACCGATGACCAGGTTGGCACCTTCGCCCTGGCCGATCTCGTCGCTGATGATTGCCTCGACGAGCTTGGCGTACTCCTCGTCGTCGGTCTCGAAGCCGCCACGGTCGGAGAACTCCACCGGCACCGGGTCGATCGCCTCGATGACCTCGGCCACCGAGAACTCCTGCTCGGTCTCGATGTCGACGACGACCAACGGCGTCTGGTCGTCGTGCGCCTCGAAGCCACGCTCGGCCACTTGTCGGAACGGGATGGCCAGCAGCCGGTCGGCCACCCGGCCGGGCTCGGGCGGCCCTGTCTCGAGGGGCACGTCGAGGAGCGATTCGACCACGGTGCGTGTGCCGCCGATCAGGCCGACGGTGTCTCGACCGCCGACCCGCGTCGAGCGCCGGATGATCGCCCACGCCTCGTGCTCCACGAGCGCGGTGATCGCGTCCCGGGCGGGGCTGTGGTTCGTGGCGGTCATGGGGCGAACTCTAGTTGTGGCGTGCTCGCTGGCCTCACGAGGTTCCGTGGGCGGGACCCCTGCCCGAGGCGCGGTCAGGAGACTGTTGTCAGCAGCTGCGTGGCACGGGTGAGCACGACGTACAGCGTGGCGCGTCCGGTCTGCGACTCGTTCTCGATCTCTTGGGGACGGACGACGACGATGGCGTCGAACTCCAGGCCCTTGGTGTCGAGGCCGTTGAGCACCACCACCCGGTCCTCGCCCGACGGTGGGACCGAGGAGTCGACCGCCGCCCTGGCCCCGGGGGCGTCCGCGGCACGCTCGGGCCACGACGCCAGCCAGCCGTTGACCTCCGAGCGGCGGGCGACGGGGACCACGATGCCCACCGTGCCGCTGACCTCGTCAGCGACTTCGGCGACGGCCGCCCGGGTCGCGGCCTCCAGGTCGGGCACCGGGCCGATCACCCGGGGCTCGATGCCTGTCGATCGCACGGCGGTCGGCAGGTCGGCGTCGAGCCCGACCCTCGAGGCGTACGCCGCCGCGAAGGCGTAGATCTCCGAGGAGTTGCGGTAGTTCGTCGAGAGGTGGAACTCGTGCAGGGCCTTGCCGGCCAGCGCCTCGGCGCGGGCTGCGGCCGACTCGGCTGGCTCGGGCCACGAGGACTGCGCCGGGTCACCGACGATCGTCCAGGACGCGGTACGGCCGCGCCGGCCGACCATCCGCCACTGCATCGGGGTGAGGTCCTGGGCCTCGTCGATGAGCACGTGGGCGAAGCCGTCGTCCTCGATCGAGTGGGTGGGCGGGGTCCAGGCCCGCCCGGTGGGGGCGTACTCCCGCTCGGCGGCCGTCATCAGCTCCAGCATGTCGACCCCGCCCTGGACCTCCGAGATCGGGTCGTCGCGGTCGTCGTCGCTGCGGGTCGGCACGTCGCCGAGGGCATAGCGAAGC
>JBAVCA010000078.1:0-8441 GCA_049586475.1 Nocardioides sp. | reverse complement strand
GGATCACGGCACCGACGGCCGGGTCGCCCTGGTAGCCGGAGAGCACCGCATCGGCCTCACCGAGCACCCCGCGCTCGCCGATACCGGTGATCACGTCGGCCACGTCGGCCGGGTCGAGCAGCGGGCCGCGCCAGGCGCCGTACCCGGTGTGGTTGGAGAAGTGCACCGTGAGCACCGGCCAGACCTCGTGCCCGAGACGTTGCAGCGGAAAAGTGGCTGCGGAGTTGCCGACGTGGCCGTAGGCGACCGAGGACTGGATCGAGAGGATCTTCACGAAACACATTCTCGCGGTAACGAGTCCTGTACGGGAAAACTAGAACGCGTTACAGTTATGTCGATGTGTGCTCCGGACCACAAGCGGTCCGGCGACTGGCGAGGAGACGTTCGACGATGGCAAAGAAGACCTACAGCAACGAGGCCGACTACGTGGTGGTCGGGTCCGGCAGCGCCGGCGCCGCCATCGCCGGTCGACTCGCAGAGTCCGGGGCCAGCGTGATCGTGCTCGAGGCCGGGAAGACAGACAACAAGATCCTGACCAAGAAGCCGGGCATGATCGGCCCGATGCACTCGGTGCCGGAGATCAAGAAGACGGTCGACTGGGGCTACTACTCGGTCCCGCAGAAGCACCTGCTCGACCGCAAGATGCCGGTCCCGCGCGGCAAGGTCGTCGGCGGCTCGAGCTCGGTCAACGGCATGGTCTACGTGCGCGGCAACCGCGCCAACTTCGACTCCTGGGCTGCCGAGGGCAACGTCGGCTGGGACGCCGACAGCGTCAACGCGGCGTACAAGCGGATGGAGGACTTCGAGGACGGCGAGAACGAGTTCCGCGGCGCCGGTGGTCCGATCAAGATCACCCGTAACAAGATTCCGCAAGAGGGGTCGCTGCAGTTCCTGCAGGCGACTGCCGATGCAACCGGCTGCCCGATCCTCGAGGACTACAACGGCGAGTCGCAGGAGGGGGTGAGCCGGATGCAGCAGAACGCCGCTGACGGCCTGCGCTACTCCGCCTCACGGGGCTACATCCACCACCTCGCGCCGCAGAGCCTCGAGCTCCAGTCAGAGGTCCTGGTCACCAAGGTCATCATCGAGAACGGCCGCGCCACGGGTGTGGAGGTCACCGACCTCACCAAGGGTGGTGGCAAGCGGACGATCCGCGCCGGCAAGGAGGTCGTCCTGGCAGCCGGGTTCGTCGGCTCGGCACAGATCTTGATGCTGTCCGGGGTCGGCCATGCTCAGCACCTGAAGGACCACGGGATCGAGGTCCTCGCTGACCTGCCCGTCGGCGACAACCTGCACGACCACATGTTCCACGCGATGACCTTCCATGCGAGCTCGAGCACCAACAGGGGAACGGCGCCGTACTTCGCCAAGGGCCTGATGAAAGAGCTGGCCCGGCCTGGTAGCACCTTCATGGCCAACTCGGTCTTCGAGGTGCTGGCCTTCCTCAAGACGTCCCAGGCAGCCTCGTCGGGCAACATTCCCGACCTGCAGCTGCACCTGCTGCCGTGGGCCTATGTCTCGCCCAACCAAGACGCGCCGATCCGTCACAACGTCGACAAGCGCACCTCGCTCACCGTGCTCACCACGCTCATCTACCCCAAGAGCCGTGGCACCTTGCGCCTCGCCTCGGCCGACCCGGGGGCCTCGCCGCTGATCGACTACGAGTACCTCGCCGACCCCGCCGACCTCGACGTGCTCACCGAGGGTTCGGAGCTGGTGCGCGAGATCTTCAGCGGCAAGGCGTTCGGGGGCTCGATCAAGGGTGAGACCCACCCGGGCGCGCAGCTCAAGGGTCAGGCACTGCGCGACGAGATCCTCAACCGCGCCACCTCGGTCTACCACGGTGTCGGCACCTGCCGGATGGGCGTCGACGAGCTCGCTGTCGTCGACCCGCAGCTGCGGGTCCGCGGCATCGACGGCCTGCGGGTAGCCGACGCCTCGATCATGCCGTCGATCACCGGCGGCAACACCAACGCGCCGGCCATCATGATCGGCGAGATGGGCGCTGCGCTCATCCTGAACGGGAAGTAGAAGATGACGACCACAGCGCAACCCGGCCAGTCCACCGCAGCAGCGGCCACGCCGCCGCCGATCAAGCGGCCCGCCTCGATCACCCCGGGGTTCCTCCAGGGCCTGGTGTCTCGGGTCCCCGGCTCCGGTGGCGACACCTGGAGACTGACCGAGGTCTACACCGGTGAGGCCCTCGTCGAGCTGCCCCAGTCGACGCCGACCGACATCGAGCGCGCGTTCGCCAAGGCCCGTCAGGCCCAGGCGGAGTGGTCGGCCTGGCCGCTGGCCAAGCGGCTCGCGGTCTTCAAGCGCGCCCACCAGATCTACCTCGACAACGCCCACACCACCGCGGACCTGATCCAGGTCGAGAGCGGCAAGAACCGTCGGATGGCGATCGAGGAGACCTGTGACCCGCCGATGGTGATGAGCCACTACCTCAAGCGCGCCGCCAAGCTGCTCGCGCCGACCAAGCGCGGTGGCCCGGTGCCGTTCTTGACCACCTCGACCGAGATCCGTCAGCCGAAGGGCGTCGTGGGGATCATCGGGCCGTGGAACTTTCCCTTCGCCACCGGCATCTCCGACTCGATCGCGGCGCTGATGGCCGGGAACGGGATCGTGCTCAAGCCCGACAACAAGACCGCGCTGTCGCCGTTGTACGGCGTCCAGATGCTCGAGGAGGCGGGTCTTCCCAAGGGCCTGTTCCAGGTCGTGTGCGGCGAGGGCCCCGATGTCGGCCCGACTCTGATCGACAACGCCAACTACGTCATGTTCACCGGCTCGACCGCGACCGGTCGGGTGATCGGTGAGCGGGCCGGGCGCAACCTGATCGGTTGCTGCCTGGAGCTGGGTGGCAAGAACCCGATGATCGTGCTCGAGGACGCCAACATGGACGACGTCGTCCAGGGCGCCCTCTTCGGCGCTTTCGGCAACACCGGGCAGATCTGCATGCACATCGAGCGGATGTACCTGCCGGCCTCGCGCTACGAGGAGTTCAAGGCCGCTTTCGTCGCCGCCGCTGAGGCACTCGACGTCCGCGCGGCCTATGACTTCGAGCCCGACATGGGTTCGCTGGTCTCGGTCGACCACCTACGCAACGTGCAGGCCCACGTGGACGACGCCGTGGCCAAGGGCGCGACCGTGCTCACCGGAGGCAAGGCCCGCCCCGACCTCGGGCCGGCCTTCTTCGAGCCGACGATCCTCGAGGGCGTGACGCGCGAGATGCGCTGCGGAGTCACCGAGACCTTCGGTCCGGTGGTTGCCCTGCACTCCTACCGCACGGTGGAGGAAGCGATCGCGCTGGCCAACGACACGGAGTACGGCCTGAACGCCTCGGTGTGGGGCACCGACCTCGACGCCGCCTGTGCCGTCGGAGCGCAGATCGAGGCCGGCAACGTCAACATCAACGACATCCTCGCCACCGCCTTCGCCTCCAAGGGCACACCCTCGGGTGGGGTGAAGACCTCCGGCGTCGGCGCTCGGCACGGCGACCAGGGCCTGTTGAAGTACACCGACGTCCAGAACCTCGCGGTGCTGAAGAAGCAGATCATGGGCGCTCGCCCCGGCCAGGACTACGACGACTACGTCAAGGGCATGCTCTCCGGGCTGAAGATGATGCGCAAGGCGCGCATCCGCTGACCTGCTGCCCGCTCGGGCGTCGCGGTCCGGCTGGTTGTAACTCACCGTTACGACCTCTATCGCGCCGGTTGAACGGTGCGGTAGACGGCGGAACGGTGAGTTACAAGCCGGATGGCGGCGCCGCGCTGGCGTCGTGATCAGCCAGCGCCGACCAGTCGACGGGGGTGACGCCGTGCTCGACGAGGAGGGCGTTGACCCGGCTGAAGGGGCGGGAGCCGAAGAACCCGCGGTACGCCGAGAGTGGCGAGGGGTGGGCCGACTCGACGTAGGCGATGGGGCCGAGCAGCGCCTTGAGCGACTGGGCGGGCCGCCCCCACAGGATCGCGGCCAGGGGGGTGGTCTCGGCGCGGGTCGCCAAGGCGCGGATCGCGCACTCGGTGACCTCCTCCCACCCGTGGCCCCGATGGGAGTTCGCGTCGCCCGGACGTACCGTCAGGACCCTGTTGAGCAGCAGCACACCTTGCTCGGCCCAGCCGCTCAGGTCGCCGTGCCGTGGGGGTACGACGTCGAGGTCCGCGCGCAGCTCGGTGTAAATGTTGACCAGGCTCCGTGGCAACGGCCAGACATCACGCTCGACGGCGAAGCTCAGACCGATCGGGTGACCCGGTGTGGGGTAGGGGTCCTGACCCACGATCAGCACCCGCACGTCGGCCAGCGGGCGCCGGAAGGCGCGGAAGACCACGTCCCCGGCCGGTAGGTATCCGCGACCGCTGGCCATCTCCTCGCGCAGGAATGCTTCGAGCTGGAAGATCTGGTCGTCGACCGGCGCAAGGGCCTCGGCCCAGTCGGGAGCCATCTGCCCCCGCTCCACGAGTCCGGCGAGTGCACTCACCTGCCGCAGGCTAGCCCCCACCCGCCCGCGGCCCGGCCGTGCCGGCCCCTCAGCGTCCGCGACGGAACGTGGCGGCGCGGGGGAGATGAGGTGCGATGCCCTTCTCGCCGACCTCGACGCGCAGGATCGCCTGGTGAGAGGCGTCTCCCTGCACGGCCGACTGGTTCGCCACGAGCACGGTGGTGCCGTGGAACGTCGCGTTGCTGGGGTTGTCGAAGGGGATCCGGGTGCCGTTCTCACCGAGGAGCGGTACGTCGGGGAATCGGTCGAGCTCGCGGCCGCGGGCGGAGAGCTCGACCAGCTGCTGGGTGAGCCCGACGTTGGCGATGTAGATGTGCCCGGAGCGGCCGATGCCGAATCCGTCCGGCAGGTCGGTGGGTCGCGACGTCCACATGGTGCTGATCGCCCCGGGGCCGTCCTTGCGCAGCTTCAACCGCAGCAGCTTGCCGCTCGCCGGGTCGGCACTGCCGTCGGTGGTGGTCTGCTGGGTGATCAGGAAGTCGCGCTGCTGGGGCCGGTAGACGATGCCCGTCGTGCCGAAGGAGTCGACTCCCTCGAGCTCTGGACCGGCGAACCACCGCTGGACGTCGCCGTTGCGGAGCACCCGCCAGATGACTCCCTGCGCATAGTCGGTGACGAACAGGTTCCTCGGGCCCCAGGTCGCGTAGTTGGGCACGGAGCCCTTCGGGAAGGTCGCGATGCGCTCGAACTCCCCGGTCCGGATGTCCAGCGTCAGCACCGCTCGGCGCGAGGTCTCCAGCAGGACCAGGCGCCCGTCGCGGGTCTGGTTGGCCACCTGGACGCCGTGGTCGGCGCGGAGACGCTGACCCGGGACGGTCCAGGACCGCAGCAGGGTGCCGCCGCGGCTCCACTCGAAGACGCGAGAGCGCTGTCGGTCGCCGGCCACGTAGGTCCCGGCGTACACGCGCTTGTTGGTGTGGCGGTGCACGTAGGCCGGGTACCCCGGGGACGGCACCTTGGCGAAGATCCGCGTGGCCCACTTCTCGTCGTCGGGGCGGAGCGCCGAAGCAGGAGCGGACGAGGCCGGCAGCAGTGCGAGCAGCAGGCTGGCCAACAGCATGCCGACGACGCCGGTCGCGGTGGGTGTCGTCCTCATCGCAGCCGCTCCGAGACCTCGACGGCGGCCCGCTCGCCCGAGCGCACCGCGCCGTCCATGTAGCCGCTCCAGTAGGTGGAGGTTTCGGTGCCGGCCCAGTGCACGCGGCCGAACGGGCGGCGAATGGCAGGCCCGTACGTCGTGAACGAGCCATCAGCGTGGTGGATCGCGGTGGGACCGCCGCCGGTCCACCGCTCCTTGGTCCAGTCCTGCTCGGTGTACTCGATCGGGCTCAGGGCCTGCTTGCCGAACATCGCCGCGAAGCCCTCCAGCACGGCCTGACGCCGCTCGGAGCGCTCGAGCCGCCCGTAGGTGCGCCACGCGTCGCCGCCGACGAAGGCAAGCAGGACGCCGGGGTCGCCGTCCTTGGGGGAGTTGTCGAAGACGGTGCGCGCCGCACCGCTGTCGTTGAGGCCGAACCCGTTCAGGCCGTCCTTGCGCCAGAACGGGGTGTCGTAGACCGCGTCGCACTTCATCAGCTTGCCCATGTCCTGGCGCTGCAGGAGCTGGCGGCGCCGCGCCGGCAGTCGGGGGAACCAGTCGAGGTCGAGCACCATCGGCGGGGGTGCAGCCACGATGACCCGCTTGGCCGTGACGACCCCGCGTCGGGTGTGCACGCGCACGCGGTCGTCGCGCTGCACGATCTTCTCCACGGGTGCGCCCAGCGCCACGATGTCGCCGAGCTGGCCCGCGAGCCGCAACGGGATCAGCTGCGAACCGCCGACGAAGCGCCGCTCCTGGGCTCCCTTGACGGTGTCGGAGTTGCGGGCGAACGTCCCGACGTGTCGCTCGTCGCCGGAGCAGGCGACGTACCAGAGGGTGAAGAGGAAGGAGAGCTCCCGCGGGTCGGCTCCGAAGCCGGGCTGCGTCCAGTTCTCGATCAGGTTGGACACGCCCTGGGGGTTGACCAGCGCGTTCTCGCGGATGAAGTCGGCCAGCGTCATGTTGTCCCACTCACGAGCGCGCGGGTGGCTCCACGGAGCGTCGACGGCGATCTCGGCGGCGTACTCGTCGATCAGCGTGAGCAGCAGGCCGGCGTCGGGGAGGATCGTCGGGTCGGGCGGGATGGTGCCGGAGTACTCCAGGCGACCGAACGTGGAGGAGACGTAGACGCTGTTGCCCTCGGCATGCTGCTTGAACGTCGGGACCTGGAGCTCCCGCGCCAGGCGCCGGATGTGGGTCTGGGTGGGGCCGATGAACGCGCCGCCCGCCTCGATGGTGGCCTTCTCGACCTTCAGCTCGTGGTTCAGCACCCGGCCGCCGACTCGGTCGCGGGCCTCGACGATCAGCACGGAGAGACCTCTGCGCGCCACGTTTCGGGCCGCGACCAGTCCAGCGATCCCAGCGCCCACCACGACGACGTCGACCTGGTTGGGGAGCCGGCCCTGGAGCCCAGCGGCCCCCGTGGCGGCCGCGGCATCGAGGCCGAAGGCGCCGAGCCCAGTGGCCGCGCCGGCCACCGAGGCGGCGCCGAGGAGGCGACGCCGCGACAGGTCGAGGCGCAGGGGATCAATCGACTGGTGCTGAATCACGGGTGAGCTCCTCGATGCGGTCCGGGCATCAAACCTGAATCTGTGTCATGTTTCCGTTCGTTACCCTACACTCCCCGACATGGTGGAGTCATCCGTTCTGGGAGCAGGGCCGTGGGAGCAGTCTGCGCCACGACGGGCTCCGGTGCAGGCGCGAAGTCGTCAACGCGTCGTGGCACTGCTCGACGCCGCCGAGCGGCTGGTCGTCCGTCGAGGTGTCGAGGCCCTCACCACGCGCGAGATCGCCGAGGCCGCGGGAGTCCCGGTCGCCTCGCTCTACCAGTACTTCGCCGACAAGGAGGGCGTCCTGCTCGCCCTGGCCGAACGCCACATGAGCGAGATGGACGAGCAGACGGTTGCCGACCTCCAGGCCGCGAGAGCCCAAGGCCCTTTGAGCGTGGCCGACCTCGTGGAGGTCAGCATGCGCTCGTTCGTGAAGGTCTACCTACGCCGACGGGCCTTCGTCGAGATCTACCTGCGCGGGCGCACCAACCCGGCCGTGCATGCCTACGGGCGCGAGCACAACAAGCGGATCGCGGCCACCTTGCGCGAGCTCGCCGTGGACGACGGGCTGGCGCGCGCCGACCTGCCCGAGACGGCGGCGGTGCTGGCCGTCGAGCTCGGCGACCGCATCTTCCAGCTCGCCTTCGAGCACGACGACCACGGTGACGCCGCGATCATCGAGGAGGGCATCGTGCTCCTGACGTCCTACCTCGAGCGCTACCAGTCGGGCGCCCAGGACGAGCACCAGCCGCGGAATCACCAGTGACTCACCGCAAGGAAGTGGCCGCGGCAGCCCGAGGCCTGGCCGCCCAGGGGCTGCTCATCGGCACCTCCGGCAACGTCAGCCTCCGCGTCGGCGACCTGGTGGCGGTCACCGGTTCGGGCGTGGTGCTCGCCGAGGCGCAGGTCTCGGACATCGTGGTGGTCCACCTCGACGGCTCCTACGTCGAGGGGTCGCTGGAGGCCACCTCCGAGCTCGACCTGCACCTGGGTGTCTACGCCGACCGACCCGATGTCGGTGCCGTCGTGCACACGCACGCACCGTTCTCGACCGCGGTGGCCTGTGCCCTCACCGAGCTGCCGGTCCTGCACTACCAGCACCTCCTGCTCGGCGGGGCGACTCGCGTCGCGCCGTACGCCACCTTCGGCAGCCCGGAGCTCGCCGCCTCGGTGCGCGCAGCCCTCGAGGGTCGGCAGGCAGCGCTGATGGGCAACCACGGTTCGGTCGCGATCGCCGCAACGCTGCGGCAAGCGGTCGACCATGCGGTGCTGCTGGAGTGGCTCTGCGCCCTCCACCACCGGGCGAGCGCGCTCG
>JBAVCA010000077.1:0-6585 GCA_049586475.1 Nocardioides sp. | reverse complement strand
ACCTCGTCGAGGATCACCAGGGTCTTGAAGCGCTCGGTACGAACCCGCAGCGCCAATGGGTTGACCCCCACTCCGGCGTAGGTGACCGCGATTCCGAGGAAGTCGCTGGAGATCTTGCCCTTGCCTGCGGAGTACGACGGGTCGAGCGGGATGCCCGCCCGGGCTGCCGCTTCGGCCCACTGCAGCTTCAGGTGCTCGGTCGGGGCGACGACGGTGATCCGGTCGACGATGCGGCGACCGATGAGGTCAGCTGCCACCGACAGCGCGAACGTCGTCTTGCCGGCCCCGGGGGTTGCCACGGCCAGGAAGTCCCGCGGCGAGCGGTCCAGGTAGTCGCGCATCGCCGCCGTCTGCCACGCGCGCAGCGACGGGGCTGTTCCCCACGCGGCTCGCTCAGGCCAGGCGGGGGTGAGTGCGGGAGTGAGGTGCGGGTCTTCGAGCGGGACTGAGGAGGAGGAGTCTCCGCTCGTCACTCGCCGGAGCCCGCGTCGTCGTTGAACTGCTCCCAGGCGTCCTTGCAGTCGGGGCAGACCGGGAACTTCTCCGGTGCCCGGCTCGGCACCCACACCTTGCCGCACAGCGCGACCACAGGGGTCCCCATCACCATCGCCTCGGTCAGCTTGTCCTTGTCGACGTAGTGGCTGAACTTCTCGTGGTCGCCCTCGTCGGTCGGGACGGTCCGCTCGTCCTCACGGATCTTGGTGTCGGTCGAGGACCCGAAGCCGAAGCCGGTGGAGGAGGAAGTCACAAGGATGGAGTCTAGAGGTTTCTTGGAGTCGTTTCGACTTGTCGCGCTCGACGTGGGTGCTGCTCCATCGAGGTCAGGTCAGTTGAGGTCGGGGTCCCCCGGCCGGGTCGAGTGCATCGCCAGGTCACCAGGTTGCCGGCGCAGCACGTCGCGCCACAGACGTGCGGAGTCGGAGCGAAAGACGTCGTCGGCGCTCCCGGGCACGACGTACCAGCTGCCCTCGTCGATCTCGGCCCCGAGCTGGTCGGTCCCCCACCCGGCGTAGCCGGCGAAGATCCGCAGACCATCGAGGTCAGCAGCAACGAGCTCAACGGGGGTGTCGAGGTCGAGCAGGGCGAGCCGGTCAACGACCGGCCGAAAGCCGATCGCCTCCTCGTCGGTGCGGCGAAGCGCGACAGCGAGAGCACCCTCGGTCTCGACCGGTCCACCCGAGAAGAGCACCTCGGGCTGGGCGACCACGTCGGCCCAGGGCGCGAGCACGTGTGAGACCGACAGGGCTGTCGGCCGGTTGAGCACGACCCCGAGCACCCCGTCGTCCGCGACATCGAGCAGGAGGATCACGGTGCTGGTGAAGTTGGGGTCGCGCAGGGCGGGCGTCGCCACCAGCAACATCCCCGCCTGTACCTCGCTCACCCGTCCATCATGACGGGTGGGCGAAGCGACTCAGGTCAGGCTGCGAGGACCGAGCGCAAGCGGTCCAGGAAGGAGACCTGGCGGGGAGCGAACGTGTGGAACTGCGGGACCGGCCGCGCTGCGCGTGTGGCGCGGGCCTGGGCCTCGATCCGAGCACCGATCGGTGCGCCGGCGAGCTCTCCGATCCCTGACAGCCCCGCTGTCGTCGCCAACATCACTCGCTCCTTGACCGAGGCGCGGGCCATCGCCCAGCTCATCTCGTCACCCAGGGGGTGGCTGCGGTAGTGATCCAGCAGCGCTCGGACTCCCGGCAGCTCATCGGCACTCGCGATCCACGCGGCCTGCACCGCGCGCTCGAGATCCATCGGCTGCGAAGCCAGCTGGCGCTCGATGTGGCCCGCCAGGCGGGTGTGCCACTTGAGCTGGAGGGCGCCGAGCAGGTCCAGCTCGTCGATGAAGCTCTCGGCCACTCCCGCGACGTCCATCGGCAGTCGGGCGTCCAGTCGGGTGTTGGCTGCCTCGATCACCGCGCGCAGGGTCTCGCCGCGGGTGGGTAGGGATTTCCGGGTCATGGTCGGCTCCTCGTCGATCAGGCACTCACATACTGTGAGTACGTACTCACAGTACGTATCCGACTCGCGGTTTTTCAACGATCAACGACGTGACCCTGCCCACCATGATCTGCGCCACATCTCGGCCTCTAGGCTGCTGCCATGGCGAAGCCGCCCAAGTCCTCCATGAGCAAGCTCGTGCCCGTGCTCCCGCACGTCCCCGGTGCCGGCCGGCGTGCGGCGTACTCAGCCTCCACCAAGCGCGCGCTCGTCGACGTCGCCGAGGTGCTCTTCACCGACCACGGCTACGCAAATGCTTCCTTGGACGCGATCGTCGCCGGCGCCCAGGTCACCAAGGGGGCGCTCTACCACCACTTCTCCGGCAAGCAGGCCTTGTTCGAGGCCGTCTTCGAACGGGTCGAGTCCGACGCCTCGAAGTCCATCCAGAAGGCGATCAAGAGCTCGTCGGACCCGTGGGTCAAGGCCCGCAGTGGTCTGCGCGCCTTCCTCGCCGTCGTCCAGCAGCCGAGCTACCGCCGGATCGTGGTGCAGGAGGGGCCGTCGGTTCTCGGCTACGAGCGCTACCGCGAGCAGGAGGAACGATCGACCTTCGCCACGGTCGTGGAGATCTTGCGTGCCGTCCTCGAAGCGGGGCAGTGGGAGCTCGACGAGCGCATGGTGGACACGTTCGCCCGGGTCTTCTTCGGGGCGATGTCGTCGGCCGGCGAGTCCGTTGCCGGCTCGGACGACGCCACGGCAGCCGCCGAGCGGGTCGAGGTGGCCATCGGGTTCATCATCGCCGGGTTCCAGGCCTTGGCCGACAACGGCATCGAGATGCCCAGCGGCATCATCAGGGACTGATCTCGACGCTGCCCCGCAGCGGGACCAGCTCGATCCAGGTGCGTCCGGGGGGCACCTGCAGTGGCACCATCCGGCCCTGCGGCGTCTCCCTGGAGAGCTCGAGCGGAGCATCCAGAGCCGACTTGCTCCACTCCCCTGCCACTATGCGACCCTCGTGGAACAGCTGAGCCTCGCCCCCGCCGACGAGCTCGGTCTCCGGCACCGTGTTGCCGGCAGGGTCGAGATAGCCGGCATCACCGATCTCGACCCGCAGCACCAGGACGGAGTCGGCCCCGAACTCGTCGCCGGTCGCGGCGAGCGAGTCCGGGTCGACGTACGTGCCGTCGCGGTAGACCCAGCTCGTCGTGTGCGCCTCGGAGAACCGCGCCGCGAACGAGCCGGCCGGCTTGCCCTCCGGCAAGGTGCTGGCCGGCCCGAACGGGAGGTAGTCGTCCGGCCGGACCGCCGCTTCGCCTCGGACGGTCAGCGCAGCGGCCACGTCGCCGAGATCGGTCATCAAGTTGTACGGCGCCGCGCGTGACGCCTCACGGAAGAACCCGGCGCTGCCTTCGGTGACGAAGGGGACGCCGGCGTCGGCGAGCCGGGTGATGGTCTGCCGCGCCGCACCACTGGTCACCATCGTCGCCCCCACCGGCTCGACGATCCCGAGGTCGGAGGCACGCATCGAGCGCACCGGCCCGACCACCTCGGGGATCGCGGAGTAGTAGAAGGCGGCCAGCCGGGTGACACCGCCCTCGACGAGCTCCTCGACCACGAGGTCCGCGGACGACAGGCCGCGCTGTGGCCGACTTCGATCGGTGTTGTCGAGCTTGACCACGAGCACCGGGTGCCGTCGCGCTGCGATGCCTTCCCCCACGACAAGGCCGGTCAGCGGCTGGGTCCGGACCCGGAGCTCGGAGCGGTTGTCGCGATCGGCCTCGCCCGAGCACCCGGACAGCACCAGGGCCACACCGAGGCACGACCCGAGAAGAGCCTGCCGGCGGCGCGCACCCCGGCGCACGGTCATGGCGTCAGCCCAGCTTGGCGCCACCGTCGACGTACAACGTCTGACCGGTGATGTAGGAGGCCTCGTCGCTGCACAGGAAGGCTGCTGCGGCCGCGATGTCTTCGGGGAACCCGACCCGCTTGACGGGGTTGTGCTCGGCGTTGAGGGCGCGGAACTCGTCGACGTCCATCTTGAGCCGGGCCGCAGTGGCGTCAGTCATCTCGGTGGCGATGAAGCCGGGAGCGATGGCGTTGGCATTGACGCCGTACGGGCCGAGCTCGATGCCGAGGGTGCGGGTGAAGCCCTGCACGCCCATCTTGGCGGCCGAGTAGTTGGCCTGGCCTCGGTTGCCCAGCGAGGAGACGCTGGAGAGATTGAGGATCTTGCCGTACTTCTGCTCCACGAAGTGCTTCTGCGCGGCCTTGGTCATCAGGAACGCGCCCTTGAGGTGGACGTTCATGACCAGGTCCCAGTCGTCCTCGCTCATCTTGAAGAGCAGGTTGTCGCGCGTGATCCCGGCGTTGTTGACCAGCACGTGGATGCCACCCAGCTCGGCCACGACGCGCTCGACGGCAGCAGAGCTGGCTTCCGAGCTGCTGACGTCGCAGGCAATGCCGACGTGCTTGGCGCCGTCGCCGGCGGTGGGCAGGTCGGCAGCTGCCTCAGCGGCCTTGGTCTCGTCGAGGTCGAGGATCGCCACCGACGCACCCTCTTCGGCGAACCTCGTCGCGATGCCGAACCCGATGCCCTGTGCGGCTCCGGTGACCACGGCTACTCGCCCGTCGTAACGACCCATCTGTCTGACTCCTCGTGTGCTCGTGGTGCAGGACGATCTGCTGTGTGGCCACAGTAGAGGCAGCCTCCTACGCGACGGCTCAGAGGACGGCGCGCAGGCGCTCGGCGTACTGCGCCGCCTCGTCGGCGGCGTACTTCGTGCGCGGCCAGAAGAAGCCGCGCAGTCCATCACCCTTCGTGCGCGGTACCACGTGCAGGTGCAGGTGCGGCACGGACTGGCTGACCGTGTTGTTCATCGCCACGAAGCTGCCCTGCGCACCCAGCTCCACGACGGCTGAGCACAAGCGCTGCGCGGCGTGGAGAAAGCCGTCGCGCTGATCGGCCGGGAGGTCGGGCAGGGTCACGTGGTGCTCTCTCGGCACCAGCAGCACGTGACCCTTGAAGACGGGGCGGACGTCCAGGAAGGCCATCACCGCGGGTTCGTCCAGGACCATGAAGGCCTCGGACTCCCCGGCGACGATGGCACAGAAGGCACAGCTCACGATTCGCGACGCTACCCGCGATGCGGTGGGGGCGCATCAGGCCCAGAGCTCCTCGAGCACCGCGTCGAGCTCGCGCCCGACGTCGTCTCGATCACCGGGTCGCACGACGATCCTTCCGTCGACCATCACCTGCTGCACGTCCTCGGCGACGGCAGCGAAGACCGCGGTGTGCTCATCGGCGCCGGTGCCGGCAGTGCGGGGGCTGCGGTGGTCAAGGGTGACCAGGTCTGCCCGCTGGCCCACCTCGATCCGACCGACGTCGCTCCAGCCCAAGCTCTGCTGTCCGGTGACGGTCCCCGCAGCGAGCAGCTCTGCGGCGGACCAGTGCCCGCGTTGCTCGCTGGACAGCCGCTCGTCCAGCTCGACGGCCCGCATCTCCTCGAAGAGATCGATCACCGCGTGGCTGTCGCTTCCCACCGTCAGCCGGGCTCCGGCCGCTTGCAGCGCCCGGCTGGGGCCGATCCCGTCACCGAGGTCGCGCTCGGTGGTCGCACAGAAGCTCGCGTAGACCCGCGCGCGTCCCAGCAGGACGATGTCGGACTCGCTGAGGTGGGTGGCGTGCACGACGGTGGTGTGCTCACCCAGCTGACCCGCGGCAGCCAGGACCTCGGTCGGCGTCTGTCCGTATGCCGCCAGGCACTGCTCGTTCTCGAGGCGCTGCTCGGAGAGGTGCACGTGCAGCGGGCGGCGGGGATCCGCGTCGAGCTCCTCGCGCGGCACCGCGCGCACGGAGTGGAACGCCTGTCCGATCCGGGCGTCGTCGGTGTCCCGCAGGAGGCTCAGGCGCTCCTGCCAGGCAGCATTGTCGCCGTCGGAGAACCGCAGCTGCACTCGCTCGGGCGGTCGCCCGATCGCCGAGGTCAGGTAGCAGGTGTCGAGCAGGGTGATGCGGATCCCGGCCTCGTGCGCAGCCGCCAGCACGGCATGGCCCATGGCGTTGGGATCTGAGTAGCGCCGGCCGTCGCGGTCGTGGTGCAGGTAGTGGAACTCGCCCACGGTGGTGATCCCCGCGACTGCCATCTCACGGAAGACCGCCCGAGCCAGGCGGTGGTAGGTGTCGGGGTCGAGCCGCTCGGCAACGGCGTACATCTGCTCGCGCCAGGTCCAGAAGGTGCCCCGCTCACGCTGGGTACGCCCTCGCAGAGCGCGGTGGAAGGCGTGGCTGTGCGAGTTGGCCAGCCCCGGCAAGGACAGGCCCGGCACACCGACCGCGGGGGCCGGCTGCGTCGACCCGGCACTGTCTGGAACCACCGCGGTGAAGCGGCCGTCGCACACCCCGAGCAGGACGTCGGCGGCCACTCCCCCGGGCAGCAACGCCCGCTCGAGCAAGTAGGTCGTGGTCTCGCTCATCGGGGACCCGCGTCAGCCTTCGCTCATCGGGATCCGGACGTCCCGCTCGGCGGCCACCTCGCGGGCCAGGTCGTAGCCGGCATCGACGTGCCGGATCACGCCCATCCCGGGGTCGTTGGTGAGCACCCGCTCGATCTTCTCCGCCGCCGGGGCGGTGCCGTCGGCGACACAGACCTGCCC
>JBAVCA010000076.1:0-6851 GCA_049586475.1 Nocardioides sp. | reverse complement strand
TCAGCAAGCAGGCCCGGATCCTCGAGCTGATCCACGCCTACCGGGTGCGCGGCCACATGATGGCCGACACCGACCCGCTCGAGTACCGCCAGCGCAGCCACCCCGACCTCGAGATCGAGTCGCACGGGCTGACCCTGTGGGACCTGGACCGCGAGTTCGCCACCGGTGCCTTCGGCGACGGGCGACGCTTCATGAAGCTCCGCACGATCCTGGGCATCCTCCGCGACTCCTACTGCCGCACCACCGGCATCGAGTACATGCACATCATGGATCCCGAGCAGCGGCGCTGGATCCAGGAACGCGTCGAGCGTCCACACACCAAGCCGCCACGCGAGGAGCAGCTGCGGATCCTGCTCAAGCTCAACCAGGCCGAAGCCTTCGAGACCTTCCTGCAGACCAAGTTCGTCGGGCAGAAGCGCTTCAGCCTCGAGGGCGGCGAGACCACCATCCCGGTGCTCGACGAGATCTGTGAGGCGGCAGCCGAGGTCGGTCTCGACGAGGTCGCGATGGGGATGGCGCACCGTGGCCGACTCAACGTGCTGGCCAACATCGTCGGGAAGAAGTACGCCCAGATCTTCCGCGAGTTCGAGGGCAACATCGACCCGCGCACCGTGCAGGGATCTGGCGACGTGAAGTACCACCTCGGCGCCGAGGGCGAGTTCGTGGCCGGCTCCGGCGACACCATCAAGGTGTCCGTTGCCGCCAACCCTTCGCACCTCGAGGCCGTCGACCCGGTGCTCGAGGGCATCGCGCGCGCCAAGCAGGACGTGCTCGACCAGGGCGAGACCTTCCCGGTCCTGCCGCTGCTGGTCCACGGCGACGCTGCCTTTGCCGGCCAGGGCGTCGTCGCGGAGACGCTCAACCTCTCCCAGCTCCGGGGCTACCGCACCGGCGGCACCATCCACGTGGTTGTCAACAACCAGGTCGGGTTCACCACCTCCCCTGGTTCGTCACGCTCCTCGCTCTACTGCACCGACGTGGCCCGAATGGTCCAGGCCCCCATCTTCCACGTCAACGGCGACGACCCCGAGGCGTGCATCCGAGTCGCCCGCCTTGCCTTCGAGTACCGCCAGGCATTCAACAAGGACGTCGTCATCGACCTCGTCTGCTACCGCCGTCGCGGGCACAACGAGGGTGACGACCCGTCGTACACCCAGCCGCTGATGTACGACCTGATCGAGCAGAAGCGCTCGGTGCGCAAGCTCTACACCGAGTCCCTGATCGGCCGTGGAGACATCACGATCGAGGAGGCCGAGCAGGTGCTGGCCGACTACCAGCAGCAGCTCGAGCGCGTCTTCACCGACGTCAAGGACGCCTCGTCACAGCCGCCGGAGTGGACCACCGTCCCCGACTACCCGAACAAGAAGTCCGGGGAGACCCGCACCGCGATCGACATGGAGGTGCTCAAGCGGATCGCTGACGCCTACGTGACCCCGCCTGAGGGCTTCACCGTGCACCCCAAGGTGATGCCCCAGCTCCAGCGGCGCGCGACGGCGATCACCGAGGGCCCCATCGACTGGGGCACCGGCGAGATCCTGGCGCTCGGCTCCCTGCTCATGGACGGCCGCCCGGTCCGTCTGGCCGGCCAGGACTCGCGCCGAGGAACGTTCGTGTCGCGCTTCGGCACGATCATCGACCGCAAGAACGCCGACGAGTGGACCCCGCTCTCCGCGCTGACCGAGGACCAGGCGAAGTTCTACATCTACGACTCGCTGCTCTCGGAGTACGCGGCCCTCGGCTTCGAGTACGGCTACTCCGTGGCCAGACCTGATGCGCTGGTGCTGTGGGAGGCGCAGTTCGGGGACTTCGTCAACGGAGCGCAGACCGTGATCGACGAGTTCATCACCTCCAGCGAGACCAAGTGGCGACAGAACTCAGGGGTCGTGCTGCTCCTGCCCCACGGCTACGAGGGGCAGGGGCCAGATCACTCCTCGGCTCGGATCGAGCGGTTCCTTCAGATGGCTGCGGACGATGCCTTCGTGGTCGCCCAGCCCTCGACGCCGGCGTCCTACTTCCACCTGCTCCGCAACCACTCGCTGAGTGAGAAGCACCGGCCGATGATCGTGTTCACGCCCAAGTCGATGCTCAAGCGCAAGGAAGCGGCCTCGCAGCCCGGTGACTTCACCGACGGCACGTTCCGGCCGTTCATCGGGGACGCCACCGCGGAGCAGGACAAGGTCGACACCTTGCTGATCTGCTCGGGACGGGTCACGTGGGACCTCATGGTCGAGCGCGCCAAGCGTGACGACGGCGACCGCTTCGCCATCGCGCGGGTCGAGCAGCTCTACCCACGCCCGATCGACGAGATCAAGGCCGAGATCGCCCGCTATCCCCACCTCAAGCAGGTGCGCTGGGTGCAGGACGAGCCCGCGAACATGGGCCCCTGGCCCGACTACGCCCTCAACGTGTGGCCCGAGGTCGACGCCACCGTCGAGCGCGTCACGCGCGAGCAGTCCTCCTCGCCCTCCGTCGGGACGATCAAGCGCCACACGGCTGAGCAGAAGGACCTGCTTGACCGGGCGTTCGCATAAGCATGTACTTCACCGACCGCGGGATCGAGGAGCTCGACAAGCGCCGGGGTGACGAAGAAGTCACCCTGGCTTGGGTCGCTGAGCAGCTGCAGGTCTTCACCGACACCCACCCTGAGTTCGAGACGGCTGTCGAGCGCTTCGCCACCTGGTTGGCGCGCCTCGACGACCCCGACGACTGAAGGTTCGGCCCACCGTCACGGCGCGCGCGAGGCTGGCTCAGCCGAAGGGCAGCGGCTCGGGGGCGAGCGAGACTGCCTTGGCTCGCGCAGCAGTGAGCCTGCGGCGGTGGTGCTGGCGGCACAGCACCTCATAGGCGATCTCGGCCGGCTGTCCCGGCTGACCCGAGTGATCCTCGACGTCGCCGACGACGACCACCTCACCCTCGGTGACCATCACCCCGTCCTCGGTACGAGCGTTGTGCGTGGCTCGCTTGCCGCACCAGCACAGCGCTTCGACCTGGAGCACCTCGGTACGGTCGGCGAGCTCGACCAAGCGAGCGGCGCCAGGGAAGAGCTTGGTCCGGAAGTCGGTGAGGATCCCGAAGCAGAAGACGTCGATCTGGAGCTCGTCGACGACCTTGGCAAGGGCGTCGATCTGGGACGCGGAGTAGAACTGGGCCTCGTCACAGATCAAGTAGTCGATCCGTGACCCCTTTGTCAGTGCATCGACGACGTAGCGCCAGAAGTCGAAGTCGGGCGGTACCTCGATGGCGTCATGGGTGAGCCCGAGCCGCGACGAGATGACGGCGATGCCGGTCCGGTCCTGGGAGGTGAAGATCCGCCCCTCCCGGCCACGGGTGGCGTGGTTGTGATTGGTCTGCAGCGCCAGCGTGGACTTTCCGGCGTCCATGGTCCCGGTCCAGAAAGTCAGGTCAGCCACGCGCGGAATCATCTCATCCCGGACCGGGCTTCACGCCGCCGGTGCGCGTGTCCGCGCGGTGTCGCGCTGGTTGGCCTGGCGGTCAGTCGACGATGATCGGGATCAGCATCTCGTCGGCGGTCAGGCTGCCGTGCAGGCCGACCAGCCTGGTCTCGTAGTCGAACTTCTCGCTGGCGAACACACCGTGGTCGCCCCGGCAGGCCACCACCACGTCCCCCAGGCGCGGCAGGACCCGGGCGTCCACCGGACCGAACCACCCGCGGGTGATCGCGTCGCTGCGGGTCAGCACGTCCGCGTCGGCACCCAAGGTCTCGCGCCAGGTCGCCAGGACGTCGTCGACGGCGCCGCTGCGGCAGTAGAGGTGTCGAAAGCGCGCCTCGCCGCCGAACAGCGCGACCCCGTCGAGCAGGTGCGTGTCGATGTCGACGTCGGTGCGATTCTCGGGCGGTGAGTCCACCATGCCGTGATCGGCGACCACGACGAGGCGCACCTCGGGTGGCAGGGTCTCGCGCAGCTGCTCGGCTTCCGCGTCGACCATGGCCAGCTGCTGGAGCCACTGGCTCGAGGAGACTCCCCAGCGGTGGCCGGTCCAGTCGAGGTCGCTGTCGTAGAGGTAGGTCATCGAAGGTCGGCCTGCGGAGGACGTGACCGCGGCAGCGATCCGCTCCCCTACCTTGTCTGCTCCCACGAAGGCCGCGCCCCGGGACGAGGCCACGGTCAGTCCTGAGTCGCGGAACTCACGCTTGTTGACCACGGTGACGTCCACGCCGGCCGCAGCGAGGGTGGCAAACGAGGTCGGGTGCGGCTGCCACTCCAACGGATCGACGCTCTGGTCCCACCAGAGGTGGTTGAGCAGCGACTCAGTGCCGGGGATCCTCGCGGTGAAACCGACCAGCCCGTGCGCGCCGGGGCTCAGCCCGGTGCCGAACGACGTCAGGCTCGTTGCGGTCGTCGAGGGGACCCCCGCGGTGCCTGGCTCGACGTCGTCCAGCAGCGAGGAGAGGTATGGCGCGGCGTGGGAGTAGCGCTGCAGCAGCTGAGCACCGAGCCCGTCGATGAGGAAGACCACGTAGGCCGGCGCCTCAGGCAGGGTCAGTCCGCTCGGCGTGTGAGCCAGGGGGGAGCCGAGCGCGGTGGCCACGGCGGGCATCACGTCGGCCAGCGATCGGCGGCCGTAGGCAGGCTCGACGAACGTCTCGGAGCGGTCGACGCGCACCGGGCTCACGTCAGTGCTGGGTGCTGGCGGACAGTGCGGCAGCGAAACCGAGAAGCCCGCCGACGGCGTCGACGCCGTCCGCAGCAGCGGAGACCCTGAGCGAGAAGTCGTCGGAAGCCAGGACACCGGTGTAGCCGTGGTCGGCGTCGCACTGCGGATCGCTGCAGCCGGCCGGCTCCAGGTCGAGACGGCTCACACCGCCCCACCCGATCGTCATCACGGCCTCGGCCGGCGGTTGAGGTCCGGCGGTGGGGTTGGCCGTCATCCGCGTCACCACCACCGACTTCACCGCCGTCAGGCTGATCGCCTCGGTGGAGGTCGAGGTGTACGGCTCCGGCAGCAGGTCGTCGCCGGCGTGCTCGTCGGTGTGGGCCAGGATCAGCCGGCTGGGGGTCAGCACGATGACGCTGAGGTGACGGCGTACCTCGTCGCGCTCGAACGTCGGCTCGTGGTGCACGAAGAACGCCTGGACCACCTCGCCACCGACGGCACCGTCGACCGCGTCCGCGACGACCTCCGGGTAGTACCCGGTGCGCTCGATGGCCTTGGCCAGCTCACGGGCGTGGTCGAGGTCGTCGAGGGGCTGAGGGCGTCGCACGGCGCCAGTCTGCCACGGTGCCGTCGGCGTTCCGACGGTGGTTGAGGCGCGAGGGCCACCTGGCGGCTTGGGCAGCGTGGTGCTCTCTCAGTCCGGGATGGTGTCGCCCGGGTGTTCGGGCAGGCGGCGCACGAAGTGGTCCGAGCGCGGGTCGGCCACCGGTGCGACCCGGGCCGAGGCAGTGAGGACCGACGCCGTCTCGGTCCCGGCCAGGACCAACGAGAGCTCGAGGGCGCTGAGCTGGGGCAGGTCGTTCTGCATCTGGGAGACCTTGCTGATCAGCTTCTCGATCTCGCGCACCTCGACCGGCTGCGCTCCGCGGTAGCCGAACAGGATCGGTGAGCTCTTCACCTCACGGACCATCGCCGAGACGTCACGCTCGCCCAGCGGTGGGATCCGGTAGGAGCGATCAGCCAGCAGATCGATGATCGGACCGGAGATGCCGAAGGAGACGACGGGACCGAAGAGCGGGTCCTCCAGGCTCTTGATGGCCACCGGCACCCCGGGCGCAGCGTTCTTCTGCACCACGAAGTCGGCCAGGGAGGAGTCCTTCACCAGCACGCTCAGCGACTCCCACGCCAGGCCCATCTCGCTCGCGGTGTCGATGTTGCGCCACACGTGGGCCAGGTCGGGGCGCTCGCGCAGGCCTTCGGCCGTGGCCTTGAGCACCACGTCCCAGCCCAGGCGTGCGCCGGCGTCGCGAGCCTCGTCGACCGTCGAGACCGGGACCGACTCCCACAGCTCGATGCCGTAGGTCTGCAAGAGGGCCGAGACCTGGTCCCGGTCCAGCTGGCCACCTTCTGGAGAAGCTGACAACGCTTCGTTGAGGATGCGCTTGGCTCCGAAGGTGTCGAAGTCGCCCGGGTCGGGTGCGGGACCGTCGGGGGTGCGCAGCCACACGGCGTAGTCGACCACCCGAGCCAGGGCTCGCACGGCCGCCTCGACCGCAGGGTAGGACGGCACCGAACCGCGCCCCGCGTCGGACCCGGCCACGTCGGGCACCCTGAGGAGCTCCGGGACGCCCTCAGCGCCGAGGAAGGACGACACCAGCGGCTTGTCGGACTGCTCGCCGACCGCAGCCAGCACGTTGGCGATGTCCTCGCCGGAGACGTTGAGCGGGGGGATGTAGACCGCGACCACCGAGTCGATCTCGGGATCGTCGATCGCGTCGTCGAGTGCGTCCTCGAAGTCCTCGGCGCTCGGTTCTGCGCTGAGCGTGACGGTCCGAGCGACCACCAGCCCCACCGAGGCGGCAGCGTCCGCAGCGAGCAGACCGAGGGCGTCGGAGTTGCCGACGATCGCAACTCGGCGCCCCCGAGGCAGTGGCTGGTGGGCCAGCAGCTGGGCGACGTCGAACATCTCCTCGAGGGTGTCGACCTGGATGACGCCGGCCTGCTTGAACATCGCGTCGAGCGCCTCGGGCGGTGCCACGATGCGGCGTACGGCGTGACCCATCGGTACGCCCTGCGTCGTACGACCCGAACGCACCGCGATGATCGGCTTGCGCAGGGAGACCCGCCGCGCGATACGGGAGAACTTGCGCGGGTTACCGATCGACTCGAGGTAGAGCAGCACGACCTCGGTGGCGTCGTCCTCCTCCCAGTACTGGAGGAGGTCGTTGCCCGAG
>JBAVCA010000075.1:0-3563 GCA_049586475.1 Nocardioides sp. | reverse complement strand
CCCCGGGGGCGAGCGGCTCGAGCACGGGTCGTCGGGGCGTGCGGGGCGAGGTCGAGCGCGACAGCACGCCGTCCACGCGCCGCCACACCAGCCGCGAGAGGTGAGTGATGCGTCGACCGATCTCGCGCACGTGCACCTGGGCCGCCCGGTCGTCGTCGAGGTGCAGCGCCAGGGCCAGGTCGGACCACATCTCCGGCACGATCCGGTCGCTGGCCCGACCGGCCATGCCCTGAACCACGTCGCGGACGTCGAGGAGTGCCTGCCGGCTCTGCTCGAGCTCGGTGTGGGGCACGTCGACCAGCCACGTCGCCACGAGACCGCGCAGCGTGGTGGCGTCACGCAGTCCGCCTTCTGCCTCCTTCACGTCCGGGACCGACAGGTGGGCGAGCTCGCCGATGAGCCGGTGCCGGCTGAGCGAGGACCGCCGGACTTCAGGAAGCCGCTCCCGTGCACCCCGCCGCCACTGGGCGAGCATGGTGGTGCGCAACCTCAAGGTCAGGTTCGGGTCACCCGCGACGTGGCGGATGTCGAGCAGGCCCGAGGCGACGCGGTGGTCGGCCTCGGCCGCCGAGACCATCTCGGGAAGTGTTCGCACCGAGTGGTCGAGCGCTGCCCCGGAGTCCCAGATCGAGTACCAGACCTGTTCAGCGAGCGTGCCGACCTGGACGTCTGCGTCGTGGACCAGCACCACGTCGAGGTCGGAGTACGGTGCCAGCTCGGCCCGCCCGTAACCGCCGACGGCGACCATGGCCACGCCGACGTCCGGACCGCCGGCCGCCCGATAGGCCTTGACGCAGAGGTTGTCGGCGTCTCGGGTGCGCGCGGCCCGCTCGGCTGCTGTCATCAGCTGAGGCTCAGAGAGCCTCGGCGTCGCGGTCGCCGGTACGCACTCGGACGACGGTGTCCAGCGGCGAGACCCAGACCTTGCCGTCACCGATCCGACCGGTGCGCGCGCTGGTCTCGATCGTGGACACGATCGTGCCGGCGTCGTCGTCGTGGACCGCGACCTCCAGCCGGATCTTGGGCACAAGACTGATCTCGTACTCGGCGCCGCGATAGACCTCGGTGTGGCCCTTCTGGCGGCCGTAACCGCTGACCTCGCTGACCGTCATACCGGTCACGCCCACAGCTTCGAGCGCTTGACGGACGTCTTCCCACTTGTGCGGCTTGATGACCGCGGTCACGAGCTTCATGGGTGATCCTCTCTCGTCGCGGAGCCTGTTCCCAGGAGCGAGCTGCTCGCACGTGCCCCGGCGGTCGCGTGCAGGTCGTTGGCCGCCTCGGCGTGCACGGCCAGGTGGATGCCGTCGAGGTCCTGCTCCTCACCGATCCGGGAGCCCTTCAGCCTGTCGACCACGAGCCCGATCATGCCCGACATCACTAACGCGTGGCCGAGCACCGCGCCGCTGCCGACCAGGTGGACGCCCACCACGTCGATGGCGTCGTCGTAGACGAAGCGGTACTTCATCCCCCCGGCTGTCGAATGACAGCCGGGGCTTCCCACGAGCTCGGATCAGAGGGCTGCAGCGTCGGTGTCGCCGGTGCGGACCCGGACGACGGTCTCGACCGGGCTGACCCACACCTTGCCGTCCCCGATCCGCCCGGTCTGGGCGGTCCGGACGACGGTGTCCACGACGTCGGCCGCATCGTTGTCGTCGACGACGATCTCGATACGGATCTTCGGCACCAGGGCGATGTCGTACTCCGCGCCCCGGTAGACCTCGGTATGACCCTTCTGCCGGCCGTAGCCGCTGACCTCACTGACCGTCATACCGGTCACGCCGAAGGTCTCGAGAGCCTCACGGACGTCTTCCCACTTGTGCGGCTTGATGACCGCGGTCACGAGCTTCACTTGAGGATCCCTTCGCTCTTGCCGGAGAACGCGCCGGCGTGCAGGTCATAGGCCGACTCTCCGTGCTCGGCCAGGTCGATCCCGCCGACCTCGGCCTCCTCGCTGACTCGCCAGCCGATCGTGTACTTGATCGCGAGGGCGATCACCAACGTCGCCACGCCCGACCAGGCGATGGCCACCAGCACGCCGAGCACCTGGGCGCCCAGTGAGCCGAGCCCGCCGCCGTAGAGGAGCCCGTCGACGGCGCCGCCGGCAATCCCGGAGCCGGCGTCAGCGGTGGTGGAGAACAGCCCGATCAGGACGGTGCCCACGATTCCTCCGACGAGGTGGACACCCACGACGTCGAGCGAGTCGTCGAGACCGAGCTTGAACTTGTAGCCCACCGCGACGGCGCACAGGGCGCCGGCAATCGCACCGATCGCGAGAGCACCGAAGATGTCGACCGCGCCGGCGGCCGGCGTGATGGCGACCAGACCAGCGACGATGCCCGAGGCTGCGCCCAGCGAGGTTGCCTTGCCGTGCAGAATGCGCTCGACGACCAGCCAGCCGAGGATCGCAGCCATCGTGGCCAGCGTCGTGTTGGCGAAGGTCAAGCCGGTCTCGTTGAGGAACTGCGTGCTCGTGTCGATGTCATCGCTGAAGACCAGAGACCCGACGTTGAAGCCGTACCAACCAATCCAGAGCAGCGCCGCCCCCAGCATCGTGAGCGTCAGGTTGTGCGGACGCATCTTCTCCTTCGGCCAGCCGAGGCGCTTGCCCACGACGAGCGCGAGCACCAGACCCGCAACCCCGGCGTTGATGTGCACCGCGGTGCCACCGGCGTAGTCCTGCGCACCGATCGAGGTGCAGATGAGCGCGTCGTCGCTGCAGCCGAACACCATGTGCGCCAGCGGGAAGTACGACAGCGTCGCCCATAGCGGGACGAAGATGACCCAGGCGGAGAACTTGACGCGGTCGGCGATCGCTCCGCTGATCAGGGCAGTGGTGATCACGGCGAAGGTCAGCTGGAACATCATGAAGGTGTAGTCGTCGTAGCCGACGTCCTTCAGTCCCAGGTTCGTCAGCGGCGAGGCGACGAAGGTGCCGTCACCGCCGAAGACCATCGAGTAGCCGAACAGCACCCACAAGATGCCAACGATCGCCATCGCGACGTAGGACATCATCATCATGTTCAGCACGGACTTCGAGCGCGTCATGCCGCCGTAGAACAGCGCCAGTGCAGGGGTGGTCATCATCAGCACGAGCAACGTGGCCACGAGCATGAAGGCGTTATAGCCGTCCACAGGACCTCCATGGAGTAGATCTCGGATGAGGTCGGAAGAGGGTGGACGTCGCTGTCGTCTCGTCCCGACTGGTTCCGTGGAAGCCTCGTGCGACGAGGTTTCGCTCCCGTCCGAGGATTGTTCGGGTCAGGTAACGAAGTCGGTCGCTTTGTTTCTCACTCGTTAACCGCATCCCCGACCGGTGTCCGAGCTCACCCCCGGGCGCGGCGTGCGCGAGCGGGTGCAGGTGTCGTCAGCCGCGCTGCTGCTTGCTCAACCGAGGAGCGCGTCGACGAAGGCCGCCGCATCGAACGGCGCCAGGTCGTCGGGGCCCTCGCCGAGGCCGACCAGCTTGACCGGTACGCCGAGCTCGCGCTGCACCGCGACGACGATGCCGCCCTTGGCGGAGCCGTCCAGCTTGGTGAGCACGATGCCGGTGACGTCGACGA
>JBAVCA010000074.1:0-28962 GCA_049586475.1 Nocardioides sp. | reverse complement strand
TGGGTTCGGTACGAGTAGCAATCGTGGGAGTCGGCAACTGTGCGACGTCCCTGATCCAAGGCGTCGAGTACTACAAGGACGCCGACCCCGAGGCCACCGTCCCCGGGCTCATGCACGTCATGTTCGGTGACTACCACGTGCGCGACGTCGAGTTCGTCGCCGCGTTCGACGTCGACGACAAGAAGGTCGGCAAGGACCTGTCCGAGGCCATCAACGCCTCGGAGAACAACACCATCAAGATCACCGACGTCCCCACGATGGGCATCGACGTGCTGCGCGGACCGACCCTCGACGGGCTCGGCAAGTACTACCGCATGACGATCGAGGAGTCCGGCGCTGACCCGGTCGACGTCGTCCAGGCGCTCAAGGACGCCGAGGTCGACGTGATGGTGTCCTACCTCCCCGTCGGGTCCGAAGAGGCCGACAAGTTCTACGCCCAGTGCGCGATCGACGCCGGTGTCGGCTTCGTCAACGCGCTGCCCGTCTTCATCGCCTCCGACCCGGTCTGGGCCAAGAAGTTCGAGGACGCCGGCGTCCCGATCGTCGGTGACGACATCAAGAGCCAGGTCGGTGCCACGATCACCCACCGCGTGATGGCGAAGCTGTTCGAGGACCGCGGCGTCGCGCTCGACCGCACCTACCAGCTCAACGTCGGCGGCAACATGGACTTCAAGAACATGCTCGAGCGGGAGCGCCTGGAGTCCAAGAAGGTCTCCAAGACCCAGGCCGTCACGTCCAACCTGACCGGTGAGCTCGCGGACAAGATCGACTCCCGCAACGTCCACATCGGCCCGTCCGACTACGTTGCGTGGCTCGACGACCGCAAGTGGGCCTACGTCCGTCTCGAAGGTCGCGCCTTCGGCGACGTGCCGCTCAACCTCGAGTACAAGCTCGAGGTGTGGGACTCCCCCAACTCCGCCGGCATCATCATCGACGCCCTTCGCGCCTGCAAGATCGCGAAGGACCGTGGCCTGGGTGGCCCGATCATCTCGGCGTCGTCCTACCTGATGAAGTCTCCGCCGGTGCAGATCGAGGACACCGAGGGTCGTCGTCGCGTCGAGGCCTTCATCCGCGGCGAGGAGTGATTCCTCCCGCACCCTGATCCATCTCCTGACCCGTCGCTCCTCTGGTGCGGCGGGTCAGGCCTTTTTGCGTGGTGATCCGGGCCGTGACACCTGGCGCCGTAACGCGCGTGGCCGCTCGGTCGTTTGGCCTGTGAGTGGATGCGGCATGGCACTCCGCTCGATCGCACCGCAGAGTTCGCCGTACGCCGCTGGGGGGTCAGTGACGCACGGCGAGTCGCCCGCTGAGGGGTCAGCAGGCGACACCGGCGGCATCCTGGATCAGGACGTCGCCGAACTGAGACCCCCGGGCGAAGCACAGCGTGCTCCGGCCGGGGGTTCTCGGGTCTTGAACCGTTCTCGAGGCCATGGGATGCATCGGTTCAGGCCATGCCAACCCCAGGACTTTCTTCAGGCCCGCTCGCGCGCGGCCCACCAGGCAAGGAGTGCGGACGTCGCAGTCTCGCGGTCGAGGGGACCCTGGTCCAGACGCACCTCGAGCAAGTAGGCGTAGGCCTGGCCGACCTCGCGACCGGGCGGCAGGTCGAGGATCTCCATGATCTGGTTGCCGTCGAGGTCGGGACGTAGCGCAGCCAGCTCCTCGGCCTCCCCTAGGTGATCGATCCTGGCCTCGAGCTCGTCGTAGGTGCGCCGCAACCGCTCGGCCTTGCGCTGGTTGCGGGTGGTGCAGTCCGCGCGGGTCAGGACGTGGAGCCGGTCGAGCTGGTCTCCGGCATCGCGGACGTAGCGCCGCACGGCGGAGTCGGTCCACTCCCCGGAGCCGTAGCCGTGGAAGCGCAGGTGCAGCTCCACGAGCAGGCTCACCGCCTCGATCTCGTCGCGAGAGAATCGCAACGCCTTCATCCGCTTCGCCGTGATCTTGGCCCCGACCACGTCGTGATGGTGGAAGGTCACGGTGCCGTCGTCCACGAAGCGGCGGGTCTTGGGCTTGCCCACGTCATGCATGAGCGCCGCAAAGCGAGCCACGAAGTCGGGGCCCCCGCCAGGCAGTCGTTGCTCGAGGTCGATGGCCTGCTCGAGGACCGTGAGCGTGTGTTCGTAGACATCCTTGTGCCGGTGGTGCTCGTCGCGCTCGAGTCGTAGCGCCGGCAGCTCCGGCAGCACGAGGTCGGCCAGTCCGGTCTCCACCAGCAGGGCGAGACCAAGGCGGGGGTGTGGCGCACAGATCAGCTTGACCAGCTCGTCGCGGACCCGCTCAGCCGAGATGATCGTGATGCGCTCGGCCATTGCGGTCATCGCCACCACCACGTCAGGGGCGACGCTGAACCCGAGCTGCGCGGCGAACCGGGCGGCTCGGAGCATCCGCAGCGGATCATCGCCGAAGGAGTCCTCGGGACGGCCCGGCGTGCGCAGCACCTGGTCGGCCAGGTCGACAATTCCGCCGAACGGGTCTTCGAAGACCCGACCCGGCAAGCTCACCGCCATCGCGTTCACGGTGAAGTCACGTCGTCCGAGGTCCCCGGACAGGTCGTCACCGAAGGCGACCGACGGGTTCCGAGAGGTCGCGTCATAGCTCTCCGAGCGGTACGTCGTGACCTCCACCACCCATTCGCCGCGACGCGCCCCGATCGTGCCGAAGTCCCGCCCCATGTCCCACAGTCCGCCGTCACCCCATTGCTTGAGGAGCTTCTCGGTCTGCTCGGGGCGCGCGGAGGTGGTGAAGTCGAGGTCGTTGTGGGAGCGACCGAGCATCGCGTCGCGGACCGGACCGCCGACCAGGTGCAGCTCGTGGCCCGCGTCGGCGAAAAGGTGCCCGAGACCGTCCAGGACCGGGGCGAGCCGGTCGAGCTCGTGGGCCACCCGTTCCTGCACCTCCACCATCGACAGCGGTGCGGCAGCAGGACGAGACGACGAGGAAGGCACGGCGCGGAGTTTACGGCGCCCCGGCCGATACCCTCTCCTCGTGGCCCGTCCCCGTCGAATCCTGCGCGCCCTCGCGGCGGGTCCGGGCCCGGCGACGCTGGCGGTCGCGCTGTGCATTCCCCTCGGCCTCTCGGACACCCCCCTCATCCCGGTCGCGCACACCGGGGCGGTCACGGCTGCTGCGGATCTAGAAGGAGCGGTCCGCTCGCCGTTCCGGCTCGCCGCACAGCAAGCTGAGCCGGACCTGGCGCCGCTGCGGGTCACGATCGACTCGATGTCCCGGGGCACGCTGCCGCGTCGGGGCTCGATCAAGGTGCGCGGGACGGTCTCGAACCAGAGCGACGAGATCTGGACGACCGTCAAGCTCTACACCTTTCTCGGCTCCGACCTGGCGCCGATGAGCGACCCGGCGGCGCTCGACGCTGCGATGGACGTGCCGTACGAGGCCCAGGTCGGCGAGCGTCTCGTCGACGTCGGAGAGCCGGGACTGATCGAGGTCCTCGAGCCCGGGGAGTCGGCGTCCTACGTGGTCAAGGTGCCGGTCAGCGAGTTCGGCTTCGTGGATCCGGACCAGCCGGAGCCGGGCGCCTACTGGTTCGGTGTCCATGCGCTGGGCCAGGGAGGCTCGTTGCCGCGTGACAACGTCGCCGACGGACGCGCCCGCACGTTCCTGCCCGTCGTGGGCCGCGACCCTGAGACCGTCCCGACCGCGCTCGTGGTGCCGATGGTGCAGGGAGTCCGCTACAACAGCGACGGATCGCTGGCCAACGAGGAGCGCTGGGAGCAGCACCTGACCCCGGGCGGCCGCCTGGATGACTTGCTGGTCCTCGGACAGGCCGCAGCTGCCGCCGGGGTTCCCCTGACCTGGCTCGTCGACCCTGCCCTGCTCGACGCCATCGGTCAGCTCTCCAGCGGCAACCCACCGCGTTCGCTGTCGCCCTCGGGGCCGGTGGCCAGCCCGGTGCCCACCTCAAGTGCCAGCTCGGATGCCGGCTCGGGGGCCAGCCCGGCGCCTGGTGAGCTCGCGTCCCCGGGACCTGCGAGCTCCAGCCCGGTCCCGACCGCTGGCACTGACGCAGACGCAGACGCAGGCGAGGGCGACGGCGACAGCGCCGAGACCCTGCCGGACACCCCTGCCGGACTGGCCGCACGGGACTGGCTGCGGCAGGTGAGCCCGCTGCTGCGTCGCGGTGAGGTGCTCACGCTGCCCTACGGAAACATCGACATCGGCGGGGCGCTACGCAGCGACCCCGCGCTGCTCGACCTCGCCCGGGCTCAGGAAGGCACCGTGCTCACGGCTCTCGGTATCGAGAGTGAGCCGGTGAACGCTGCCCCCGGCGGGTACGTCGACGCGGCCACTGCCAGGGCCGCGCCGACCGACGTCCCGCTGCTGGTCAGCGATCGCTTTCTCACCGCGAACGTGCCGA
The DNA here is from genome assembly GCA_049586475.1 of Nocardioides sp. GTDB lineage: Bacteria > Actinomycetota > Actinomycetes > Propionibacteriales > Nocardioidaceae > Nocardioides. Next base: position 24,590 of record JBAVCA010000074.1, on the reverse strand, counting down.
ACATCGCCGGGATCGGCGGCAACGAGCTCATCATCACCTCCTCCGGCGCCGCCCAGGGGAGCCCTGGACCAGGACGCTCGCTGACGCCCGTGGGTCTGCGGCAGCGTCTCCTCGCCGAGGCGGCCGTCCGCTCGCTCCCCGCCTCGGACGACGAGGGCTCCGTCGGCGGCGAGCCACTGGTCGTCGTCCTCCCGACCGACTGGAGGCTCTCTGCAGCCGAGCAGCTCTTCGACCGCCTCCCGGCGGAATGGATCGACTACGGGTCGCTGAGCGAGGCCACCGACGACCAACCCGTCCAGCAGATCTCCGCCGAAGACCTCTTGGTGGTCTCGGATCGTCGCGAGCTGGAGCCCGAGACCTTCGTCGCCGCCCGCGAGCTCATCGACACCGGGGTGACCCTGCAGCGAGTGCTGGTGGAGAACAACGCCTTGGGCGCTCGCGTCACGGAAGAGGCGCTGAGCGGGCTCTCCTACTCGGTGCGCGGGCAGCAGCGAGGCGTGCGCAGCTCTCTCGCGCTCTCGCGCACGTGGCTGAGCGCGCGCCTGGGATCGGTTCAGATCAGCGCGTCGTCCGGGGTGACGCTCTCCGGTGACTCCGGCACCTTCGTGGTGACCCTGACCAACGACCTCGACGAGGCGGTGAACGTCAGCGTCAGCGCGTCGAGCGACCCGGGGCTGTCGATCGCCGCCGTCGACGCGGTCGAGGTCGGCGCCCGAAGCCGGATCAGTGTCCTGCTCCAGGCGACGACCACCACGAGCCGTGTGCACAACGTGACCCTCGTCGTCACCGATGCCACCGGCGTTCCCCTCGGGGCGTCCGAGAGCCTGCCGATCCGTTCGGTGCTGGTCAGCGACGTGATCTGGGTGATCATCGGCGTGGGCGTCGGGACGTTGTTCCTGGCCATCCTGCTCCGGTTGCGACGACGCATCCTCGCGGGTCGCCGCAACGGTCCGGCCCGCACGACATGAGCGAGACCCCCGACACGAGGCCCGGCGAGGGATCCTCGTCCGACGAGCAGGCCAGCGTGCTGTCCTCGAGCGCGGTGATGGCCGCGGGCACCCTGGTGTCACGGCTGAGCGGGTTCGTGCGCTCCGCGCTGCTCGCGGCTGCCCTGGGCGCCAGTCTGCACGCCGACATCTTCACGATCTCCAACACGATCCCGAACATGCTCTACATCCTGCTCGCCGGCGGGGTGTTCAACGCGGTGCTCGTGCCGCAGCTGGTGCGAGCGATGCGCAACGACGAGGACGGCGGCGAGGCCTACACCAACCGCATCGTCACCCTCGCCGCCTTGTTCCTGCTGACCGTCAGCGTCGCCCTGGTCGGCTTTGCGCCGACGGTGATGTCGCTCTACCTCGACGGGGACTTCTACAGCCCCGACCGCGCCGAGCAGCTGGCCTCGGTGATCGCGTTCGCGCGCTACTGCCTGCCGCAGGTGTTCTTCTACGGGATGTTCGTGCTGGTCGGTCAGATCCTGAACTCCCGCGGCGTCTTCGGCCCGATGATGTGGGCCCCGATAGCCAACAACGTCATCTCCGTGGCAACCCTGGTCGTCTACCTCCTGACCTTCGGCCCGGCCCGCGGCGCCGAGCAGTTCGCCGGCTACTCCTCCAGCCAGGAGCTGCTGCTCGGGCTGGGCTCCACCTTGGGGATCGCGGCTCAGCTGCTGATCCTGGTTCCGTACCTCAAGCGCGCCGGATTCACCTTCAAGCCACGCTTCGACTTCCGGGGCACCGGGCTGGGCCACACGTTCCGGCTGGGTGTGTGGACGGTGCTGTTCGTCGTCGTCAACCAGATCGCCTACACCGTCGTGGTCCGCCTGGCCTCGGGCGGCACCGCAGACGCCGGCCTGGCGGGAGCCGGCGGCACCGGCTACACGGTGTACTCCTCGGCGTTCCTGATCGTGATGGTGCCGCACTCGATCATCACCGTCTCCCTGGCCACCGCGATCCTCCCGCGGCTCTCAGCCCGCGCCGCGGACGGCGACCTGCGCGCCCTGGGCGCCACCTTGGCCACGACCCTGCGGACCGCCCTGGCCGTCGTGGTGCCGGTAGCAGCACTGCTGCCGCTCGTGGCACTCGATGCGTCCCACGTGATCTGGGGATACGGCGCTGCGTCCGACGCCTTCGGCAGCTACGCGCCCTCGTTGGCACTGTTCGGTCCGGGATTGGTCTTCTTCACCGTCCACTACTTGATGCTGCGCGGCTACTACGCGCTCGAGCTGACCCGAACGGTCTTCTTCATCCAGTGCGCCGTCGCTGCCGCGAACATCACCGCCGCGCTGGTCCTGGTCACCGTCACCGGCCCCCAGCGCACCTCACCGGCCCTGGTGCTGGCCTACGCGGCGTCGTACGCCGTGGGATCGCTGATCTCCTACATCTCACTGTCTCGCCGGCTCGGCGGGCGCGGAGCGCTCCAGGGCGCCCCCACACTGCGCTTCCTCACCCGACTGACGTGCGTGGTGATCGGCTCGACCGGGGTCGCGGCGGTGGTGGCGCTGGGACTCGGTGCCTGGGACGCAGACGACGTGAGCCTGGCCGTGTCGCTCGGCCGTGCCGCACTGGTCACCGGCGTCGACGTCGTCGCGTTCGTCGTGCTGGCACGGGTCTTCCGGCTGCGCGAGGTCACGTCGGTGATCTCGCAGGTCTCCAGCCGTCTGTCGTCGAGACGGCAAGCCTGACTGCGCCCTACGATGGAAGCAGCCTGACCCGACCGACCGACCGAGCGAGGAGGGAGTCTGGTGCCGTACGCGAACCGGCCCGGGGACGTCCTCGCCGACCGCTACCGGCTCGTGGACCTCCTCAGCGAGAGTGGCGACGGCCGATTCTGGCGTGCCCACGACCGCATGCTCGAGCGGCACGTCGCCGTCCACGTCATCCGCGCCGACGACGCCCGGGCAGAGGTCCTGATGGCCGCGGCCAGGCGCTCGGCGACCGTGCTGGACCCGCGCATCCTGCGCGTCCTGGACGCCGACATCACCGACCAGGTCTGCTACGTCGTCAACGAGTGGGGGTGGGGCGCCTCTCTCGACGTGGTGGCCACCGGCACCGGACCACTGGGACCCCGCCGCGCCGCGTGGCTGGTCTCGGAGGTCGCCGACTCGATCGCGACCGCGCACCGAGCCGGCGTCGCACACGGGCGGCTCAATCCCGAGAACGTCCTGATCGACCGGACCGGCGGGGTGCGCATCATCGGCCTCTGCGTGGACGCTGCGCTGCACGGCGTCCCCGACATCGAGATTGCGGACGACGTCACCGACCTCGCGGGTCTGCTCTACTGCGCGCTCACCGCACGGTGGGCCGGCCAGTCAGGGTCGATCGTGACACCAGCCCCCCGCGAGCACGACCAGGTGCTGCGGCCCCGGCAGGTGCGAGCCGGCATTCCCCGGCCGCTGGACAGCCTCTGCGAGGAGATTCTTCACTCGCACCCGCACGCGCGACACCGCGAGCACGAGCAAGGCGCCGTGGACGCACGTGGCATCGCGGACTACCTCGCCGATTTCGTCGGTGATCCAGCCGGGATGGCGGTGGCCCTGCTCGCCAGCACCCCCCCGGTGCTGCCTGACGAAGAGCTCGTCGTGCTGCCACAGGTGCCCGACCTGACGCCGTACGACACCGCGGCGGACCGAGGCACCCACCCGGCGAGCTCCCCCGGGGCGACGGCAGACACGCCGGAAGTCGATCCCGCGGGCGAGGCGGCCAGCGAGGCTGGTGATGAGGCAGGCAATGAAGTAGGCGATGAGGCAGGCGATGACGTAGGCAGCGACGGACAGGCAACCCGCGTGCGAGACGCCGCTTCGCAGGAGCCTACGGACGAGCCCATCGGGCCACCCGAACAGGACGACCTCCCGACCCAGGCCGGACTGCCGATCTTCGGGCCGGACGGCGACGACGTCTCCTGGCTCGAGCGTCGCGCCACCCCGGCGCCCCCACCGCCCCCCTTCGAGAAGCCGCCCGAGCGTCCACTGTTCGCCCCCGAGCCCGCGGGAGGTGCCCCGTCACGACACCCCCGCCCGGGAAGCGCTGCGGCGTTCGCCGCGAATCCCTCTCGCCTCCCGTCCGGGTCCGCCTCGGCGAGGCGGACTGGGGACTACTGGCCCTGGGAGACCGGCACCGGCACGGGACTCGGCACGGGGCTCGTCGACGGTCGAGGTCTGTCCAGCAGCACCGTGCTCCCCGTGATCGAGGACGACCGGGTCCCCGGCCGGTCGTGGTTCCGACTGGGTGCGATCTTGTCGGTCGTCGTGCTGCTCGTAGTCGCAGTGATCGTCGCGATCAGCCTGAGGCAAGGACCCGCCGACCCGCCGGACGGGAATGGCAATCCCGACTCGACCGATTCGATCGCCTCCGCTCCGCTCGACTCGGTGAGTGCCACCGCTTTCGATCCGCTCGGTACCGACGGCGAGGAGAATGGCGACGAGGCACCCAACGCCGTCGACGGCGACCTTTCCACGTCCTGGGGCACCCAGAGCTACAACGACCAGCTCGGCCCACCGCCGGGCCTCAAGACCGGGGTGGGTCTCCTGCTCGACCTCGACGGCGAGCAGGAGGTGACCTCCGTGCGAGTGCGCCTGATCGGCTCGCCCACGGAGCTCTCGCTCTACCTCACCGACGAGCCGCCGACGAGCGTGTCCGACCTCTCTCCCGTGGCGAGCTCCCGAGCCGAGGGCACTGCGACCGCACTACGCCTCGATCAACCGGTCACGGCCTCCTACGCCGTGGTGTGGTTGACCGCCCTCCCCGCGGAGGGCTCGCTCTTTCGAGGCCGCGTGGCTGAGGTCGTCGTGAATTCGGCGAGCCGTCCATGACTGATCCGGACGCCGTCGAGGGCGGACGGGGGCACCCGGTGCGCTCCGATGCCGAGCTGCTCGCCGCCCATGTAGCCGGCGAGCACGCTGCCTTCGGGGAGCTGTTCGTCCGCCATCGTGATCGGCTCTGGGCGGTAGCGCTGCGGACCATGGGCGACCCGGACGACGCCGCCGACGGGCTCCAGGAGGGCATGGTCGCGGCGTACCGTCGGGCCGCGACCTTCCGCGGTGAGGCACAGGTCACGACGTGGCTGCACCGGGTCGTGGTCAACGCCTGCCTCGACCGGCTCCGAGCGATCAACCTGCGGCGGGCCGAGCCGTTGCCCGACGACCAGGAGGAGTACGGCGGACGGAGGTCGACGTCCGACTCCCGAGAGCACCACGATCCCGCGGAGGAGAGCGTGCGCTCCGAGCAGCGCCGTCAGGTGACCGCGGCTCTCGCCTCGCTGCCTCCCGACCAGCGGGCCGCGATCGTCCTGGTCGACATGGAGGGTTACCGGGTGGCCGAGGTTGCAGTGATGCTCGACTGCGCCGAAGGAACGGTGAAGTCGCGCTGCTCGCGCGGTCGGAAGCGTCTCGCGGTGCTCCTTGCCGACCTGGTGGCTGAGGAAGGGCACCTTCCTCTCCCGGCCGCAGCCCTGGGGAACCGCACGGGCTCGGCGGCCGTCCCATCCCCGAGGACGCCGCGCGCACCACCCGGTGCCGCAGCCCCTGACGGCCCCGTGGACCCGGAAAACCCGGAAAGCCCCCAGAGTTCCGCGAACTCCTAGCCCGGCCCCGGCTGGGTTCCCCAGATCTGTTGTTGAGATGGTGACTACCTGATGCCCGACCACGACCCCGACGTCTCCCCCGAGCAGGACGCCAGGCTCCGCCGGCTGCTCGCTGGGGCGCGCCACGTGGAGCCGCTACCGACCGACCTTGCCGCACGGCTGGACAGCGTCCTCGCGCAGCTCGAGGCCGAGGAGCGTGATCCGCGCGCAGGGCGCAGCCTGGTCGACCTCGCTGCGCGTCGCCGCCGGCGGGTCCGGATCCTCCTGGTCGCGGCGGCCGCCACGGTGGTGGTGTCCATCGGGGTCGGCCAGGTACTACCCACTGGCCAGGACGACGCCTCGAGCGCCGACAGCTCCCAGGACGGCGGGCTGGCCGGAAGATCTGCTGCCGAGTCCACGGCAGGGTCGGCTGGTGGATCGGCTGGCGACACTCAGCTCGCCCCGGAGGACCCGTTGTCCGGCGGAGCGGAGAGCTACGCCTCCGAGCCGAGCACCCTCACCACCGAGACCACCGACAGCACCCTGAGCAACGTGCCGTCGCGTCCGCACCCGCCGGTACGGCTCAGCGCGGAATCCTTCGCCAAGCAGGCGGCCCGACTGCGCGCCCGGCCCGGACTGCGGTCCCGCGATGGCTCGGTGGTTCAGGGGACGGACCTGAGCCGAGCCGAGAGCTTCCTGTGCGACACCGCCGAGTGGGGTCAGGGCAAGCTCCTGGCCGCGCTCTACGACGACGTTCCCAGTGTGCTGGCCTACCGCCCCGTGGCCGGGGAGACCCAGACGGTCGACCTGCTGCGATGCGGCACCGGAGAAGTCCTGCGCTCGACCGTGCTCCCCGTGGAGAAGTGAGCGCGGGGGCTTGGTCCACGGTTCACGTCCTGGCGAAGCGCGGGCGGGCAGGGTGTCACGGGTGGAGGTCGGGGAATCGGACTCGCCTACGATCGGTTGACACTGATGAGGCCCGACGAATCGGGCCCTCTACCTGTTCCAGTTCCCCGAGGAGTGCAGCACCCCATGAGCGAGACCCGCAACGTGATCATCATCGGCTCCGGCCCGTCCGGCTACACCGCCGCGGTCTACGCCGCCCGCGCTGCCCTGGAGCCCCTCCTCTTCGAGGGAGCGGTCACCGCCGGAGGCGCGCTGATGAACACCACCGAGGTGGAGAACTTCCCCGGTTTTCGCGACGGCATCATGGGCCCAGCCCTGATGGATGAGATGCGGGCGCAGGCCGAACGTTTCGGCGCCGAGATGATTGCCGACGACGTCGTCGAGGTCGATCTCACCGGCGCGGTGAAGGTCGTCAAGACTGCTACCGACACCTACACAGCCCGCGCGGTGATCCTCGCTACCGGCTCGGGCTACCGCAAGCTCGAGCTGCCCAATGAGGACGCGCTCTCCGGCCGTGGTGTCTCCTGGTGCGCCACGTGCGACGGATTCTTCTTCCGCGACCAGCACATCGCTGTGGTCGGCGGCGGCGACTCAGCCGTCGAGGAGGCGACCTTCCTGAGTCGTTTCGGCTCCAAGGTTTCGCTCATCGTGCGCCGCGACGAGCTACGGGCCTCCAAGATCATGCAGGAGCGCGCGCTGGCCGATCCCAAGATCGACATCATCTGGAACTCCGCCGTCGACTCGATCAACGGCGCGGAGAGCCTGGAGTCGGTGACCCTGCGCGACACGGTGACCGGCGAGACCCGCGAGCTCGACGCCACCGGGCTCTTCATCGCCATCGGTCACGACCCCCGCTCGGAGCTGCTCCGGGGCCAGGTCGACCTGGACGAGAACGGCTACGTGATCGTCGAGCAACCGGCGACCGCGACCAACCTGCGCGGTGTCTTTGCTGCCGGGGATCTCGTCGACCACCACTACCGGCAGGCGATCACAGCGGCCGGCACCGGTTGTGCGGCCGCTCTTGACGCCGAGCGGTTCATCGCCGACCTCGACCACGAGGCCGCCACCTCCGGCAGCTCTGGCTCCGCCGCCCCCGATGCGGCTGAGGTCACCGCAGGCGCCACCGTCTGACGCGACCGGCGCGGGAACAACACCCCGCGCAGGGGTGTTCACCCCGTACTGAAGTCGTGCTCCACCCCCGACTCCTCGACCACCATCTCCGTCCAGAAAGGACACCACCATGGGCAACATCGCAGCCGTGACCGACGCCGAGTTCGAGGCCCAGGTCCTCAAGTCCGACCTCCCGGTCCTTGTGGACTTCTGGGCCGAGTGGTGCGGTCCCTGCCGCCAGGTCGCCCCGATCCTCGACGAGCTCGCCGGTGCCCACGGTGAGAAGCTCACGTTCCTGAAGATGAACGTGGACGAGAACCCGGTGACTCCGGCCTCCTACCGCGTGACCGGCATCCCGACGATCAACGTCTACCAAGGTGGCGAGGTCGTCCGCACCATCGTCGGAGCCCGCCCCAAGGCCGCGCTGCTCAAGGAGCTGCAGGAGTTCATTTGAGTCCAGCAGACCCGATGAGCAGGCGCACCAAGCCTGAACTACGAAAGGCCCTGGGGTGACCCGGGGCCTTTCGGCTGCCGTGACATTCGACCGACGTCGGGCACGGGTGAGGGTCGCACGACCCCGACCAGCCGTCCCAGCGCCGCCTCCACCTCCTCGCGCCACGTCACCGCTGAGCGCAGGTCCATCCGCATCCGGGGCGTGCTCGGGTGCGAGCGTTGGGTCCGGAAACCGACGCGGGCCAGGAAGTCACTCGAGACCAGGCACGAGCTGTCCGGCGTCCAGGCTGTGCCGCGCCGCCCGAACGCCTCCACCGCGCGGACGCCACCTCGGTCGATCAGGTCTGCAGCCATTCCCTGCACCAGCATTCGCCCGAGCCCGTGACCACGGTGCTCCGGTGCGAGCGAGACCGTCGTGAGCAGCACGGCATCCGGCGAGACCGGGGCGGTGGCAAAGCTCATCGCCCCCGGCACGTAGGAGTCGGGGGCGTAGACGACGTAGCCGACCGCTGCCCCGTCGACGAGGGCGACTCGACCGCAGGAGCCCCACTCGCGCAGCACCTGGGAGACCCAGGCGTCCTTCTCGGCGGCCGCCTCGGCGTCGTCCTCCAGTCGGAGCCGCCGGACGGGATCGAGCTCCCACCTCGTGCACACGCCGCACGGCAGCTGGGCGGCGCGCAGCTCCTCGAGCCGATCAGGGGTGAGTCGGACGACCGTACGCACTCCTCCAGTGTGCGCCACTCGGCGGGTGAGCAACAGGCCACACGAGACTGCCCGACGGTGTCGGGAGCGGTGACCTGCGAGGATGAGGCGCGTGCGCCAGATCCGACAGAGCAAGAAGCTCCTCAACGTCCGTTACGACGTTCGCGGTCCCATCCTCGTGGAAGCCCAACGCCTCGAGGCTGAGGGCCATCGCATCCTGAAGCTCAACATCGGCAATCCCGCGCCGTTCGGTTTCGAGGCTCCTGACGCGATTCTCTCCGACATGACCCACCACTTGGCCACGTCGCAGGGGTACAGCGACTCGCGCGGGATCTACTCCGCACGCACCGCCGTGGCGCAGTACTACCAAGGTCGCGGGCTGCGCGACGTCGCGGTGGATGACGTCTTCATCGGAAATGGCGTCTCCGAGTTGATCTCGATGGTGCTCCAGGCGTTCTTGGACGACGGCAACGAGATCCTGGTCCCCGCCCCGGACTACCCCTTGTGGACTGGCGCCGTGACGCTGTCCGGTGGCACCCCGGTGCACTACCTCTGTGACGAGTCCGACGACTGGAACCCCGACCTGGGCGACATCGAGGCCAAGATCACCGAGAACACCCAGGCCCTGGTGATCATCAACCCGAACAACCCCACGGGCGCGGTCTACAGCAAGGAAATCGTCGAGGGCATGGTCGAGCTCGCCCGCCGGCACGAGCTGGTCGTGTTCGCCGACGAGATCTACGAGAAGATCATCTTCGACGACGCGATTCACCACCACGCCGCCGAAGCCGCGGGCAGCGACGTGCTGTGCCTGACGTTCAGCGGGCTGTCGAAGGCCTATCGGGTCTGCGGTTATCGGACCGGCTGGGTGATGATCTCCGGGCCGAAGGAGGTTGCGCTGGACTTCATCGAGGGGCTCACCCTGGTCGCGAACATGAGGATGTGTGCCAACGTCCCGGCCCAGCACGCCATCCAGACCGCACTGGGTGGCTATCAGTCCATCGACGAGCTCATCGCTCCCGGGGGGCGCTTCTACGAGCAGTCGATGCTCGCGCACCGTCTGCTGAACGAGATCCCGGGAGTGTCGTCAGTCAAGCCGCGGGGTGCGCTCTACTGCTTCCCCCGACTGGACCCTGCGGTCTACCGCATCGAGGACGACGAGGCCTTCGTCATCGACCTGCTGCGAGCCAAGAAGCTGCTGGTCACGCATGGGACCGGCTTCAACTGGCCCGAGCCCGACCACTTCCGGCTGGTGACCCTTCCCGACGTGGCGATGCTGGAGGAAGCGATCGGTCGGATCGCTGACTTCTTGGCCACCCGCCGCTGATCCCGATTCCTCCCGACCACCGATCGCACCACCCGACACCTCCGAGCCAGGAGCACCACCATGCGTGACATCACCTATCCCCCGATCATCGTGGCCGCCAAGGCGGGCTTCCGACTGCTCGGGCAGAACTTCGTGCAGACCGGTTCCGAGAACGTTCCCCGGAGTGGAGGAGTGCTGCTCGCGGTCAATCACATCGGTTACGTCGACTTCGTCTACGGAGGTCTCGCGGCTGATCCCTCCAAGCGGTTGGTCCGCTTCATGGCCAAGCGTGAGGTCTTCGACCATCGGCTGTCTGGGCCCCTGATGCGTTCCTTGCACCACATCGAGGTCGATCGTGGGGCAGGCACCGCCTCGATGGAGCAGGCCGTGTCCTACCTGAGAGACGGCGAAGCCGTCGGTATCTTCCCCGAAGCGACGATCTCGCGGTCGTTCGAGCTCAAGGAGTTCAAGACCGGAGCGGTGCGCATTGCCGCCGACGCCGGAGTGCCGCTGGTCCCGGTGATCCTGTGGGGCACCCAGCGGATGATGACCAAGGATCACGACAAGGACTTCTCCCGAGGCAAGACCATTTCGATCCGGATCGGCGAGCCGCTGCACCCGGTCGGCGCCGACCCGATTGCGGAGACCGCCGAGCTCAAGGCGGTGATGGGACGCCTGCTCGACGAGAGCATCCGCGCCTATCCCGCCGCTGAGCAGCCACCCGGGTCCTGGTGGCTGCCGGCTTCCTACGGTGGCTCTGCGCCGACGTTGGAGGAGGCAGAGCGTCTTGATGCTGAGGAGAAGCGCGAACGCGCAGCGCGGCGAGCCAGCAAACGCTCTACCGACACGTAGCCAAGGAGTTCAAGCGATAGATGGCTTTGTCGACTTATCCACCTATTGCTTTATTGATGTGTTGCTGGATCGCGATCGATGAGATCCACGATGCGCCGCAGGTCGTCCAGCGTGGCGAACTCCACCGTGATCTTGCCCTTGCGCTGCCCGAGGTCGACCTTGACCCTGGTCTCCAGCCGGTCGGAGAGCCGATCGGCCAGCTCCACCAGCCCGGGCGCCGAGGGTCGCCGACGCTGGGTCCGAGTCTCCGGGCGTCCGGTGTCACCCACTGCCACGATCTCCTCCAGGGCCCGGACGCTGATGCCCTCGGCAACTACCCGTGACGCCAGACGGTCCTGGATCTCAGGATCGATCACGCTCAGCAGCGAGCGCGCGTGGCCGGCAGACAAGACTCCGGCCGCAACTCGCCGCTGCACCGCGGGACTGAGCTTGAGCAGCCGCAACGTGTTGCTGATCTGCGGTCGGGAGCGACCGATGCGGCCAGCGAGCTCCTCATGGGTGCAGCCGAAGTCCTCCAGGAGCTGGGCGTAGGCCGACGCCTCCTCGAGCGGATTGAGCTGGCTGCGGTGCAGGTTCTCCAGCAGCGCATCTCGCAGCATGTCGACATCATCGGTCTGACGCACGATTGCGGGGATGACGGTGAGCCCCGCCTGCTGTGCGGCGCGCCAGCGCCGCTCCCCCATGATGAGCTCGAAGGTGTCCGGCCCGGCGGAGCGGACCACGATCGGCTGGAGCAGCCCTACCTCGGTGATCGAGTGGACCAGCTCTGCCATCGCCTCCTCGTCGAAGACCTGTCGCGGCTGCACCGCGTTCGGCGTGATCGTCGCGATCGGGAGCTCGGCGAAGTAGGCGCCGGCCACCTCGACCAGCCCGGGAGCGGCGTCGCTACGGTTGAGCGTCCCAGCACTGGTCGTGACACCAGGGCCGGTGCTGGATCCCGTCGCCTGAACGGCAGCGGTTCGCGACGGCTCGGAGCCGACTGCCTCCGACGAGGTAGTCGGCTCAGCGATCTGAGCGGTCGGGGGAGCCGTCGGGATCAGAGAGCCGAGGCCGCGCCCCAAGCCGCGGCGCGGCGGGTTCGCGGTGCTCACGAGCGCACCCCGCGCACGGCGATCTCGCGAGCGGCCTCGAAATAGCTCAGGGCCCCGGGAGAGCCCGGGTCGTAGGTCATCACGGTCTGAGCGTACGACGGCGCTTCCGACACCCGCACCGAGCGGGGGATCATCGTGCGCAAGACCTGATCGCCGAAGTGTTCGCGCACCTCACCGGCGACCCCGGCAGCGAGCCGGGTGCGCGCGTCGTACATCGTGACCAGAATGGTAGAGACCGCAAGGTTCGGGTTGAGGTGAGCCCGCACCATGTCGACGGTCTCCAGCAGCTGACCAAGACCCTCCAGTGCGTAGTACTCGGCCTGGATCGGGATCATCATCTCGTCGCCGGCCACCAGTGCGTTCAGCGTCAGCAGACCCAAGGACGGCGGGCAGTCGATGAAGACGTAGTCGAAGCGTTGGTCGCCGGCCTCAGCAGCAGGGCCCACGAGCGGGTGCCCGTGGATTGCCTTGCGGAGCCGGCCTTCCCGCGCCACCACGCTGACCAGCTCGATCTCCGCTCCCGCGAGGTCGATCGTTGCCGGGACGACGTACAGGCCGTCCAGGTCTGGGCACGCGACGGCGACGTCCGCCAGTGGTTGTCCATCAACCAGGGCGTCGTACGTCGACGGCACGCCGCGGTGGTGGTCGATGTTCAAGGCGGTCGAAGCGTTTCCCTGCGGGTCGAGGTCAATGACCAGGACCCGCTGCCCGAGCTGAGCCAGCGCCGCGGCGACATTCACCGTGGACGTGGTCTTACCCACGCCACCCTTCTGGTTGGCAACGACCATCACCCGTGTCGCCTCCGGGCGCTCGAAGGACGCGGTTCGCGTCGTGATCTCCTGGCGAGCCAGGATGCTGTGCTTCGCCGCTCGGGCGAGGGGAGTCGACTCGGCGTCGTAACCGTCATCGAGGCCGGCAAGATCGCCGGCGGTACGGATGGGCACGTCTGGCTCCGTTTCACGTGGAACATGTTCCCCGGCCGAACTTCCTGTTTCACGTGAAACAGAAGCCGGGGGAGAGGGGGGGTGATCGTCGTGGAGGTCTTCTACACCAACCTCGGCGTCAGCGGAATGCCTGTGGTCCGGCTCACCGACCATTGCGGCGTTTCTGGTCGCGCCGCGACGGCCGCGCGGGATTGGTCGGCTTTCGTAAGTGCTTGATGTCTGACGATACCGACGCTGGGTCGCTCCAGGCGATGCGAACCACCCACGTCGGCTCAGGAATGCGACCGATGCCGACCTGGAGGACCTGAGCCGGCGCACAGCCACGCTCAGTCATCATCTCAGCTGCTTCGGCGACCTCGCGCATCGCTGTTCCGCCTTTGAGGGCGACGACCTCACCCTTCGGAGCGACGAGAGGGAGCGACCAATCCAACAGCTTGGGCAGCGCGGCAACCGCGCGTGATGTCACCACGTCGAACTGCTCGACCCCGTGCAGCGCATCGGCGCGCGCGCGCACCACCCTGACGTTGCTGAGGCGCAGGCTCGTCACCACCTCCTCAAGGAAAGTGGTGCGACGCAACAGTGGCTCCACCAGCGTCATTGCGAGGTCGGGTCGCGCGATCGCCAGCACGATCCCGGGGAGCCCTGCTCCCGAGCCGATGTCGCACACCGAGGCATCCTGCTCGAGCACCTCTTCGAGCACCGCGCAGTTCAGCAGATGTCTGTCCCAGAGCCGCGGCGCTTCGCGCGGACCGATCAGACCTCGCACCACGCCTTCCGTGGCCAGCAGCTCCGCGTACCGAACCGCTAGCTCCAGGCGATCAGCAAACACCCCCTGTGCTTCCTCCGGCACAGGGGGCGTCGCTGTTTCACGTGAAACCGATCCATCCGTCATGGGCTGGCTGCCTCAGCTGGGCAGGACCACCACGAAGCGGCGGGGCTCGACGCCCTCGCTCTCCGATGCGAGCCCGAGCTTGGCCACTGCGTCGTGAACAACCTTCCGCTCGAACGGCGACATGGCATCCAGGGAAGCCGGGGACCCGCTCTCGCGGACCTCCTCCACCGTCTTCGCCGCCAGCTCTTCCAGCTGCTTGCGTCGCTCGGCCCGGTGTCCGGCCACGTCCAGCATCAACCGGCTGCGCTCGCCGGTCTCGCGGTAGACGGCCAGGCGGGTGAGCTCTTGAAGAGCCTCGAGGACCTCGCCGTCGGTTCCGACCAACATCTGCAGGTCGCCACCCACGATGGAAACAGCGGCGCGATCGCCTTCGACGTCCATGTCCAGGTCACCGTCGAGATCAGCGATGTCCAACAACTCTTCGAGGTAGTCAGCGGCGATGTCGCCCTCGGCCTCGAGCTGCTCCACGCGGCTTCCGGAGCGTCGTTCGGTGGTCTGCCCGTCACCCTCGATCGTGCTTTCGCCATCCTGCTGCCCCGCAGGGGCCTCGGACTGGATCTCTGCGTCGGCGCTCATCGCCCGCCTCTCTTCTTCTTCTTGTTCGGGTTGGTCTTTGCGGCTGCGCTCGCCGGTCGACTGGGCGAAGCCGGCTCCTCCGGGGTCGGGTGCGATCCATCCGCGTCCGGCTGCGGCGTGACCGGCCGACGTGCCGGGCCGTTCAGGTTCGCCTGGCGCTGCGCCTTCGATTGCCGCTTCGGCTGCTCCCGCACTGCAGGACGTCGATCGGTCTCCGGCTCTGGCTCGACGACCACGTCTCCGGAAGCGATGCCCGCCGCGCGCGCCTTCTGCTGCTCGCGCGCCTGCTTGGCCTTGAAGGCCGGGGTGCCAGGCGCCGGGTTGTTGCGGATCACGTAGAACTGCTGGCACATCGTCCACAGGTTCGACGTCGTCCAGTACAGGAGCACCCCGATCGGGAAGGCGATCCCACCGATACCGAACACCAGCGGCAACACGTACAGCAGCATCTTCTGCTGCTGGGCATACGGGCCGGAGAGCGCGTCGGCCGGCATGTTCTTGCTCATCAGCTGGCGCTGAGTGAGGAAGGTGGTCGCGGTCATCGCGATCACCAGGACGAGTGCCACCAGCGTGACGCCGAGGTCGGGGGCGTTGCCCCAGAGCCGCGCATCCCAGAACGACTCGTAGATCGGCACCTGGCCGCCGATCTTCGCCTGGCCGAACTTCTCGGCGAGGTCCTTGGTCAAGAAACCGTGCGGCGTCGAGTTCTTCGCAGCCTGGTCGAGCAACCGGAAGAGCGCGAAGAAGATCGGCATCTGCAGCAGCAACGGCAAGCAGGAGGCGAAGGGGTTGGTCCCCGCGTCCTTGTAGAGCTTCATCGTCTCTTCGCCGAGACGTTGGCGATCGTGGCCGTACTTCTTCTGCAGCTCCTTGACCTTGGGCTGGATCAGCTGCATGTTCCGCTGCGACTTGATCTGCTTGACGAACAGCGGGATCAGCAGCGTCCGGATGAACAGCGTCAGTCCCACGATCGACAGCGCCCAGGACGTACCCCCGTCAGCGGGCAGCCCGATGAAGACGAAGAACTTGTGGAAGCCGATCATGATCGCCGAGATGACGTAGTACAGCGGCGTCATGATGAAGCTGCCGATAGCAGAGAAGATTCCCACGTGGGTCAAGCTCCTTGATGGTTGAACTCAGAGGCGTCGCGCGCGCTGCGCGCTGGACCGGCCGGTGATTTTCTAGGGGGAACCTTGTCGACGCCGCCAGCAGCCCATGGATGACAGCGTGCCAGACGTCGCCCAGCCAACCAGCTGCCCTTGATGCTGCCGTGCACCTGCACCGCCTCGAGTGCGTACGCCGAGCACGAGGGGTAGTACCGGCACACTTCCCCGTACAGCGGGCTGATCAACAACCGGTAGAGCTTCAAGAAGCCGATCAACAAGTACTTCACCGTGCCCGCCCTCCGTCATCAGCCGCGGCCCGCTCGAGGCACCGGTCGAGATCGCGGCCCAGACGCGCGGACGACGATGAGGCCGCCGCCGGCAGCGCCCGTACGACCACCCGTGTGCCAGGACTGATCAGCTCGAGCCGCGCGCGGAGCAGGTGCCGCAACCTGCGCTTCACCTGGTTGCGCGTCACCGAGTTGCCCACGGCCCGACTGACGACGAGTCCGACGCGAGCGTCGGCGCCCGTCAGAACCCGCTCTGCCACCGGTTGCCCGGCGGGACTCTCAGCGGGATCCCCAGCGAGATCTCCCCCGAGCAGATGAACCACGAGCGTGCTCGAGGCCGCACGCCGACCCCGGCGCGACACCTCGCGGAACGAGGCGGCATCACCGAGACGATTAGCTGCGGCCAGCACCTCAGAACTGCTGAGACTGCCGGAGCCCGGTGGTCAGCACAGAACTCTGGCTCAGACGGCCAGGCTCTTGCGACCCTTGCGGCGGCGATCCGAAAGGATCGCGCGGCCCGCGCGGGTGCGCATCCGGAGACGGAAACCGTGCACCTTGTGACGGCGACGGTTGTTCGGCTGGTAGGTGCGCTTGCTCACGACTAGAACTTCCTTCTGATGACGATGAGACCCAGCATCAAGTACTGAGCCCCCAGCTGTGCTGGGCTGTTCACACCGGTCGAGTGCGGAGCGAGCTGAGCGTGACTCCTCGTCATGGCGCGCGAGGAGGCACTGTTCGGCTGGCACCGCCCCCCCACGGTGGTGCTGGCCCGTGGACGTGCGGCACCGGTCGACACCGGTGACCCACAAACGGTACGCGCACGCCGGAGACAGGGTCAAACTCGCCTCGTCCTGACAGCTCGGGGCGCCGCCAAGCGTGCGGCGTGTCTCTGTCGAAGTCGCTCGGCAAGGATTTACCCTGCACCCCCTTGACGCGGCACCCTGTGGATGACGGGTTGCCCGGCCGGCCACACACCGGTTACGTTCGCGGGATCCGCTGCGGCTGCCCTGAGTTCCACAAGACCCCGCAGCGGGGAGTGCCGAACGTACTAAATCTCGTGAACACCCTCTGACCTGCACACATTCGCGCGGCACCAGCATCGGTTCGGCCGGTGGAGTCGCGCTGAACCCACCCTCACCAAGCGTGCACAGCCTGTGGATAAACCTGTGGAAGCAATTCACCGCCGCCCGCTCTGCCATCCACTAGCGATCCCGACGAAACGATGGAACCTGTGAACCAGCCGACCGAGCTAGACCAGGCCTGGCGTGCCGTCGTCACTGACCTCCAGCCCCACCAGCAGGCCTGGCTGCGAGCGAGCCAGCCGGTCACCCTGCACGAAAGCACGGCGATCGTGGCGGTGCCCAACGACTTCACTCGCTCCCAGCTCGAGGGACGGCTACGGGCCCAGGTCGAGGACGCCCTCACGGTCCGCTTCGGCCGCGAGATTCGAATTGCGGTGACCGTCGACGCCTCCCTGGACACCGGAGACGTCGACCTGTACGAGCCTCCGCCGCGTCAACATGACGACAAGTCGACAACTCTCCATTCCGTACCGACCGGCGGCTCGTCCACCGGTCTCGGGCACGACCCGAGGACAGCGCGAGACGATGGTCGCTCAGGCCCCACGCCGTCCCTGCCCCAGCAGAGCAGCGGGATCGACTCGGTCAAGTCCTCGGCACTGGAGACCCGGCTCAACCCCAAGTACACCTTCGAGACCTTTGTCATCGGCTCGTCCAACAGATTTCCTCATGCTGCGGCAGTCGCGGTGGCCGAGGCGCCCGGCAAGGCCTACAACCCCCTGCTCGTCTACGGCGAGTCCGGCCTCGGCAAGACCCACCTCCTGCATGCGATCGGGCACTACGTGCGCAGCCTCTACACCGGAGCCAAGGTGCGGTACGTGTCCAGTGAGGAGTTCACCAACGAATTCATCAACGCCATCCGCGACGACCGCCAGGACCGGTTCAAGCGGCGCTACCGCGACGTGGACGTGCTCCTCATCGATGACATCCAGTTCCTGGAGGGCAAGACCCAGACGCAGGAGGAGTTCTTCCACACGTTCAACACGCTCCACAACGCCAACAAGCAGATCGTGCTCACCTCCGATCGTCCCCCCAAGCGGCTCGAGGCCTTGGAGGACCGCCTCCGCAACCGGTTCGAGTGGGGCCTCATCACCGACGTCCAGCCGCCTGACCTCGAGACGCGCATCGCGATCTTGCGCAAGAAGGCCGCGATGGACCGGCTCACCGCGCCGCCGGACGTGCTGGAGTTCATCGCCTCGAAGATCCAGACCAACATCCGCGAGCTCGAAGGCGCTCTGATCCGGGTCACCGCCTTCGCGAACCTCAACAAGCAAGAGGTCGACATGACCCTCGCCGAGATCGTCCTGAAGGACCTGATCCCCGAGGGTGGCGAGCCGGAGATCACCGCCACGTTGATCATCGCGCAGACAGCCTCCTACTTCGGTCTGACCATCGAGGAGCTCACCGGACCCAGCAGGGGCCGCCACCTCGTGATGGCCCGACAGATCGCGATGTACCTGTGCCGTGAGCTGACCGATCTCTCGCTGCCCAAGATCGGCGCGCAATTCGGCAATCGCGACCACACGACCGTGATGTACGCCGACCGCAAGATCAACCAGCTCCTCGCCGAGCGCCGGGCGGTGTTCAACCAGGTCAGCGAGCTGACCAACCGCGTCAAGCTGCAGGCCCGCCAATCCTGACGTTCCTGCCCCAGCGCCCCCGTCCAACCGGGCCGGTAACCCACCCCAGCCTGTGGACCGAAGCGCCGCACAGGTCCGAACTACACGGGGAGGATCTGGGGAGCAGTGTGCGCTCGACTCCAGAGCCCATCGCTCGTCCACGAGGCCGGGTAGTTCATGCACCGTTCCTCCACACCCCCTGTGGAGAAACTTCGAGCGCACTGACCTGCGACAACGGGCATCATCCACAGAACCCACAGCTCCTACGACTACGACGGACCTGACATGAGAACGATCATCGGTGGAACTCCATCCGGCCCACCCCCTGTGGAGAACACCCCCTGCGTGGCAGGATGCGACTCCGCAGGCGGCACATCGTCAGGCATTGACCTGCCGACCAAGGTGTCGTCACCCATTCCTGCACCAGAACCAGACCCGAAGGACTCACCGTGAAGTTTCGTGTCGAGCGAGACGTCCTGGCGGACGCCGTCGCCTGGGCTGCTCGCAGCCTTCCGGTCCGCCCCAGCGCGCCCGTCCTGGCAGGACTCCTGATCGATGCCAGCGAGGCCGGCCTGGTGCTGTCCACCTTCGACTACGAGACGTCGGCACGCGCCACGCTGAATGCTGACGTGCACGACGACGGCCGGGCCCTGGTCAGCGGACGGCTCCTGGCCGACATCTGTCGCAGCCTGCCGGCCAAGCCGGTCGAGATGGTGCTCGAGGGAGCACGCGTCTCGTTGACCTGCGGTTCTGCTCGCTTCAGCCTGCAGACGATGCCGGTCGAGGACTACCCGACGATTCCGCAGATGCCCGAGGCCACCGGCACCGTGCAGAGCGATGTCTTCGCACACGCCGTTGCCCAAGCCGTGACCGCAGCCGGTCGCGACGACATGTTGCCGGTCCTGACCGGGGTGCGGGTCGAGATCGATGGCTCGACGATCTCCCTTCTCGCAACCGACCGGTTCCGCCTCTCCCAGCGCGAGCTGGGCTGGGATCCGCGCAACGCCGACGAGTCCGTGGCGGCCCTGGTGCCGGCCAAGGTGCTCGGCGACACCGCGAAGTCGCTCACCGCCGGCAGCGAGGTCACCATTGCGCTTGCCACCAGCGGCAGCGGCGAGGGACTCATCGGCTTCGAGGGAACCGGTCCTGGCGGCGTACGGCGCACCACGACGCGGTTGCTTGACGGAGAGTTCCCCAAGGTCCGCAGCCTCTTTCCCGCCGAGAAGCTCACTACCGCCACGGTCGACAAGGCGGCGCTGGTCGAGTCGGTCAAGCGGGTGGCCCTGGTTGCCGAGCGCAACACCGCCGTCCAGCTCGCCTTCAGCGACGGCGTGCTGACCCTGGACGCTGGATCGGGCGACGAGGCGCAGGCCTCGGAGTCGATCGAGGCGACGATCGTGGGCGAGGACATCACCACCGGCTTCAACCCGCAATTTCTTCTCGACGGACTTGGTGCAATCGATCAGCCGATGGTCGAGCTGGCCTTCACCCAGGCATCGAAGCCCGTGGTGATCAGCGGCGTCGTCGAGCCAGGCGCCGACGGCTCCGGCGACGTGGACCCCGGCTTCCGCTACCTGCTGATGCCGCGCCGCTTGCTCTCCTGACACCCGGGGAGCAGCCCGACCCCCAGCAGCAGGACATTGCGTCCACCCACCCAGGAGGTACCAGATGCACATCGGACTCGTCGGGCTCGGCAAGATGGGTGGCAACATGCGCACCCGGATCCGCGAGGCCGGGCACACGGTCGTCGGCTACGACCGCGACCCGGAGCTCTCCGACGTCGAGAGCCTGGAGGCGATGGTCGCGGCGCTCCCCACCGACGGCCCTCGGGTGGTCTGGGTGATGGTGCCCGCCGGCGATCCGACCACGGCAACGATCGACGAGCTGGGTGACCTTCTCGGCGACGGTGACCTCGTCGTCGACGGCGGCAACTCCAAGTACACCGACGACCAGGTGCACGCCGATGCGCTGGCCGAGAACGGCATCGGCTTCGTCGACTGCGGGGTGTCCGGCGGCGTCTGGGGACTCGAGAACGGCTACGCACTGATGTGCGGTGGCTCGGCCGAGGACGTGGCAAAGGTGCAACCGGTCTTCGACGCACTGAAGCCGAGCGAAGGCGGATTCGTCCACGCCGGCGTCCGGGTCGGTGCCGGTCACTTCGCCAAGATGGTCCACAACGGCATCGAGTACGCCGTGATGCAGTCGTACGCCGAAGGCTGGGAGCTGCTCGAGAAGGTGGACCTGGTCGACAATGTCACCGCGGTCTTCGACTCCTGGCGCGACGGCACCGTCATCCGCTCCTGGTTGCTCGACCTGTTGGTCGCCGCGCTGGAGGACGACGCCCATCTTGACGGCCTCAAAGGGTATGCCGACGACTCCGGCGAGGGTCGCTGGACGGTCCAGGCCGCGATCGACCACGCCGTGCCGATGAACGTCATCGCGGCATCCTTGTTCGCTCGCTTCACCTCGCGTCAGGACGACAGCCCCGCCATGAAGGCTGTCGCTGCGATGCGCAACCAGTTCGGTGGTCACGCGGTCCACACTCCGCCGCCACCCGGTGGCGACGCCGGTCCCGCGTCGCAGGACTGAGCGGAGGGTCGCGACGTGCACGTCTCGCACCTCGCACTGCACAACTTCCGCTCCTACGCCCACCTCGACGTCGAGCTCGGGGCCGGCGTGACGGCCTTCGTCGGTCGTAACGGCCAGGGCAAGACCAACCTGGTCGAAGCGATCGACTACCTCTCGCGCCTCTCCTCGCACCGCGTGTCCTCGGACGCACCGCTGATCAAGGCCGGTGCACCGCAGGCGATCGTGCGCGCCGCCGTGGTCAAGGACGGCCGGACGGCGATCCTCGAGGTGGAGCTGAATCCCGGAAAATCGAACAAGGGACGAATCAACAAGTCGACATTACCTCGCGTCCGGGACCTGATCGGGCTGGTCCGGACGGTCGTCTTCTCTCCGGAGGATCTGTCCCTGGTCAAGGGAGACCCCGGGGAGAGGCGCCGATTTCTGGACGACCTGCTCGTGCTCAGGACGCCGCGGCTGAGCGGGATCATCACCGACTTCGAACGCATCCTGAAGCAGCGGGCGACGTTGCTCAAGACCGCTGGGAGCGCCCGCAGGGGCAGCAGCAGCCAGGAGGGAACCCTCAGCACGCTCGACGTCTGGGACTCCCACCTGGCTCGGGTCGGTGCCGAGCTGCTCGCCGAGCGAGTCGCCCTGGTCACCGAGCTGCGCCCGTACGTCGGGACCGCGTACGCCACGGTCGCGCGCGGCGCCTCCCGCGACGACGCCGGGCTGGACTACAAGGCTTCCTTCGTCCTGCCGACGCATGATGAGCGGGCCCCGGACCGGGAGGTCCTGGAGGCGGCGATCCTGGCTGAGCTCGCCCACCGTCGCCGCGACGAGCTCGACCGCGGCGTGTGCCTGGTCGGGCCGCACCGCGACGACCTGGTGCTCAGCCTGGGGACCGGGCACCAATCCGGGAATCACCTCCCGGGCGGGCAGCCGGTTGACCGCCCCGTGGACCCGACTGAGCCAGTCGCCGGGGACCCAGCGAGCGACGACCTCGCTGCCCGAGGGCTCCGCCTTCCGGTCAAGGGATATGCCTCCCACGGGGAAAGCTGGTCCTTCGCGCTCGCGCTGCGACTGGCTTCCTACGACCTGTTGCGCTCGGACGGCGATGACCCGATCCTGATCCTGGACGACGTCTTCGCCGAGCTCGACGGGGAGCGTCGTGCGCAGCTGGCGGCGCTGGTCGCCGGAGCCGAGCAGGTCCTGGTGACGGCGGCGGTGGCGGCCGACGTCCCCGAGGCGCTGGCAGGAGTGCGCTACACCGTGGCCGCAGGAGGGGTGACCCGTGAGTGAAGAAGACGACGCTTCGGCGCAGGCTCCTTCGCCCCGCGATCAAGAGCTGCCGCCCGAGCCGCACCGCGACGACGGACTCGACCTGGCTCGTTCCCTGACGCAGGCCACCGCCGGGACGACCCCGGCGGCGCGGCGACGATCTCGACCCCGCACCGCGGCGGGAGGAGAGACACGGCGTGGCCGGCTCTCAGGCGCGCACCCCGATGATCGGGATCCTCAGCTGCTGGAGGCCCAGCTCGCTCGACTGGTGGGTGATCGAGGCTGGGCCTTGCCCCTGCGGATGCGCGGCGTCTTCGGACGATGGGCCGAGCTGGTCGGAGACGAGGTCGCCGCCCACTGCACGCCGGAGTCCTTCACCGACGGCACCTTGGTGGTCCGCACGGACTCGACCGCCTGGGCCACCCAGCTGAAGCTGCTCACTCCGACCGTAGTGCGCCGGCTCAACGAAGAGCTGGGCCACGGGACGGTGCTGCTGATCGAGGTGATGGGACCGCACCTGCCGACCTGGAAAAAAGGCCCGCGCTCGGTGCGGGACGGGCGCGGACCGCGCGACACCTACGGCTGAGACGCGCGGCGGACGGCAAGGCCGACGGGCAGCACTGGACGCCGGCGAGCTGCTGGGCCCGATGCCGGACAAGGCCACGGGTGGCCGTACAGGGACTAGGCCGACACCCTGCGAGGGCCCTGAAAGCGCTCTCAGTACCCGTCTGAGGCAGATTTCGTTCACAGATGTGGCCCCCGAAGGCAGGCAGTACGTGATTCCCGGGCTTATGAGGGGTATCATGGCGATGTTGGTCGCAGCCGCGCGTAGTCCGCGTCGGTGCGACCTTCGCCATGCTCCTGCGGCGCTACCAACAATTTCCCGCAGGCTTCCCCCAGGTGTCCCCGAACTTGTCCCCTCCGAGGCGAAGAGGTCTCCGCGTGACCGAACAGTCCACACCCGACGGCACTACCGACCCCGTTCCCGAGGGCGGCGCCGCACCGGGCGAGGCAACCGCGCCGGTCGGTCTGCGGAGCAACGCTGTCGACGGCGACTACGACGCCTCGGCGATCCAGGTGCTCGAGGGTCTCGAGGCCGTGCGCAAGCGCCCAGGTATGTACATCGGCTCGACCGGTGAGCGCGGCCTGCACCACCTGATCTGGGAGGTCGTCGACAACGCGGTGGATGAGTCCCTGGCGGGGCACTGCGACCGGATCGTCCTGACCCTGCTCGCCGACGGAGGCATCCGGGTGGAGGACAACGGGCGCGGCATCCCCACCGACACCGCGCCCGGCCAGGACATGCCGGCGCTCACGATGGCGCTCACGCTGCTCCACGCGGGCGGCAAGTTCGGCGGTGGTGGCTACAAGGTCTCCGGCGGTCTGCACGGTGTGGGCATCTCGGTGGTCAACGCGCTGTCGACCCGGGTCATCGCCGAGGTCAAGAACCGCGGGCACCTGTGGCGGCAGTCGTTCGCGATCGGCGTCCCCGAGGGCGAGCTCGAGAAGGTCCGGGCGTTGGAGCCCGACGAGCGCACCGGCACCACGATCACCTACTACGCCTCGCCTGACATCTTCGAGACGGTCGACTACAACCTGGAGACCGTGACCAGTCGCATCCGCGAGATGGCATTCCTCAACAAGGGCCTCGAGATCGTCGTGCGCGACGAGCGCCCCGCCGCTGCCGAGCTGGTCGAAGCGGTGCAGGACGACACCGTCGACAACGACGTGGACGCCGCCGGACACGACGCCATCCAGCGAGCCGAGGGCGGGGGCCTCGAGCAGGTCTTCAAGTACGACCGCGGCCTGGTCGACTACGTCGAGCACCTCAACCGCCGCAAGCACGCGGCCAACCCCTCGATCATCTCCTTCGAGGCCGAGACCCCTGAGAACGCTCCGGGCGACCACATGAGCCTCGAGGTCGCGATGCAGTGGAACACCACCTTCAGCGAGTCGGTCCACACCTTCGCCAACACGATCAACACCCACGAGGGCGGCACGCACGAAGAGGGATTCCGCACCGCGCTCACCTCCCTGGTCAACCACTGGGGCGAGGAGTGGGGCCTGATGAAGAAGCCCGAGGACCGGGTCAAGGGCGATGACATCCGTGAAGGCCTGACCGCGATCATCTCGATCAAGCTCGGCGAGCCCCAGTTCGAGGGGCAGACCAAGACCAAGCTCGGCAACACCGACGCCAAGGGATTCACCCAGCGGATCGCCAACGACCAGCTTGGCGACTGGTTCCAGCGCAACCCGCAGGAGGGG
>JBAVCA010000073.1:0-2541 GCA_049586475.1 Nocardioides sp. | reverse complement strand
CGCGTGACTGGTGGCCCCACGCCTTGCCGGGCACGAGCACTCCAGTCTCTGCCAAGCGTTCCTTCTCGGCGAAGATCAGCGCCTGTAGGTAGCTGGTTCCCGACTTCATCGTGCCGACGTGCAGGATGACGCGATCACTCCGGGCGTTCATGCGCGTCACCCTAGGCGATCCACGGACCACACCGTGGGCAGGCCGTGCCCGCGTGAGGTGCCCAGCACCTCGCGACGCCCGCCCGGCCAGGTCTCCAGCACCACCAGGAACTCGTGGTCGCCTTCCGGGGTGCGTCGGGTCGGCTCCAGGAACAGGTGCGCGAACGGCGCGCGGGTCGTGGCTGTGTCGCCGAGTGCGTCGATGCGTCGACGCACCCGATCCTGCTCGGCGCGATCCAGGTACTGCCACATCACCGAGTGCCAGAGGACGGTCCCGGCCCCGTCGAGGACCTCGAGGTCCTCGACAGTTTCGGCGGCACCGGCGCGTCGCACGCCGATCGGTGCGAGCGCGGCGAGGGCCAAGGCGCCACGCAGCCGCTCGTGACGCTCGAGCTGATCGGGCCAGACGTAGGCAGTCAGTGCGAGCCGACCCGCGGTGGTGGCCACATCCACCGGCATCACGTCGCTGCCGATGCGCTCGACGATCCGGGGCCAGGGCGCGTCCAGCGGTACGTCGCCGCGCAGGGCGCCCTCGAGCACCACCGGCGAGCCGACCGGCCCGAGGCCACGTCCGCTGTCGGTGAGGTATCGGAAGCGGTCTGCCTGCAGGTTGAGACCCGCTGAGGACCCGACCTCGACGAGCCGGACCGGCAGGTCGCCCCACCTTGCGGTCAGGGTCAGCAGTCCCCCGATCAATGCCGCTGACCTGCCGACCTCGTTGGTCTGCGGAGGACGGTCGAGCCACTCGCGGACTGCGTCCGGCTCGGTACCCGCCAGCTCGCGCCAAGCCGTCCACCCGCCCTCGAGGTCCCAGGTCCCGCCCACGCTCGGGTAGTAGGTCGCCAGCGTCCCGGCTCGTCGTTCGAGCACCAACCGATGCACCGACCCGGCCAGGCGCAACCCGAGCGCCGACGGTCCCGGCGACTCGGTGTGACCCGCCAGGAGGTCGGCGAACACCCCGCCGGCATCGATGTCGGCGCCGACCCGCTCCAGCAGGCCGGCGTACATCGGCGAGCCCAAGGACGCGCAGGCACGTCCCTGGTGGCGCATGCTCTCGCCGAGCTCCACCTCAGGAGCTCCTCAGCTCGAGCTCGTCGGCAAGCGGATCGGCGAGCAGGCGCGCGTACTCCGTCGTCATGTGCTCGCGATCGCGCATCGTGACGTAGTTGCCCACCACGGATGGGCAGACCTCCTCGAAGCAGAACCACTTCTCGGCGTCCACGACTCTGACACCGAGCTCGCCAGCGACCTCGCCGAAGCCTTGCTGATAGCCGCTTGCGTCCTGACCGACCTCGAGCAGGCAGCCGCCGAGGTGCCTGATTCCGCTGGACAAGCAGACCCCGGGCTGGCGTGGAAGCTTGGGCGTGTTGGCCAGCAGGACGACCTGGGGTGCCAGGGCCGTCAGCAGCTCGAGCTCGCGCCGCATCCCGTCCATCTGGATGTCGCGGAACTTCCGGGGCTTGGTGAGGCCCACGGCACTGGTGCCATCGGGACCGACCACCTTGGGCAGCGCTGCGGAGGAGAGGAGAACGAGGTCGGGCTGCAGGCGTTCGACCATCTCCAGGCTCCACTGCTTGAAGCCGTCGCACTCCGGCCACTCCCGCAGGGTCTCCGGGTCGAGCCGCTGAGCCTGGATGGCGGGGCACCCGGTGAACACGAAGTTGTAGGTGGTGTAGCCGTAGCGCTCACCCAGCAGATCAGTGGCCGGCGTCCACGCACGAGCGTGCGAGTCGCCGATCACCACCAGCGAGCGGCTGGCCGCGGTGTCGCCGGCCGGGCACAGCTCCTCGGTCCCGGTGCGGTAGTCACAGTCTCCCAGCGGGGCCGTGTCCTGCCGGATCCCGTCGAGCGGCGGCACCAGCCCCCCCGGGACCGGTCGTTCGTCACGGGCGGCCAGCACCGAGGCCTGCACCAGCGCCTGCACCGGGTCCCGGTCGAGCTCCACGTCGTCGGCATAATCCGCCGCGGTGATCGCGGGGTTGTCGTCATTGACACCGAGGCGACGGTCGACCCAACCGTTGCTGACGACCAGTGCGAGCAGGAGCACCCCGATGCTGGCGGGGTAGAGCGTTACGGCGAACCGCGGCAGGCTCCACCAGCCCCCGCGCCGAAAGGGCTGCTCCACGGCGTAGTAGGTGAGCGCGCTGAGAGCCACGATCGCAACGAGCGCCAGGACGAGGTGGGTCGGGGACAAGGTGCGCTCGCGCCAGTAGGCGCCTGCGATCCGCAGCACCGGGAAGTGCCACAGGTACAGGGAGAAGGACCAGTCACCGATCACCCGTGCCGGAGCTGTGGACAGCAGCCGGGAGACCCCGGTGGCGGAGCCTCCGGGCAGCCCGCCGACCGCGAGCAGGAGCACGGCTCCGCCTACCGGCAGCAGCGCGGCATAGC
>JBAVCA010000072.1:0-5670 GCA_049586475.1 Nocardioides sp. | reverse complement strand
CCTCATGACCCCCGACATGCCTTCGGGCACTCCTCCTGGGCCGCCGACCACGGCCATCCCCGTCCCAGCGAGACAGCTCGGCCTCGCTGTGCCGCTGACGTGGCGGCGGCGCTCGGACCCGGACCGCGGGGTGCTCCTCGCCGCGCGAGCCACCTGGCTGCCCCCGAGCGGGGTGCGCCCCGAGCTGGTGCTCCGGATCTGCCGAGCGGACGCGGGCGAGGACCTCACGGCGTGGCGCGAGCGGGTGATGGGTGAGCTAGCCGACCTGCTGGTCGACTTCGCGCTGGAGGACGGGGGCGAGGGCTCCGAGTACGACCGGACCGGTCACCCCGTGGCCTACCGACGCTTCGCTCACCGGCTCGGCAGCACCGACGTCCTCTGCGACCAGTGGGCCTGGCTCCTAGTCGAGGCAGGGGTTGGAGCCGGGGTCGGGGTCGGGATCACCCTGACCTGCTCGGTGGCGCGAGAGGAGTACGGCGAGTACTGCGACGCGTTCCAGGCGATCGCTGCCAGCCTCGACCCGTCGCCTGAGGCCGCCTGAGGTCGCCCGACACCGTCTGGGGTCGCGCACCCTCCCTCGGCTCGGTGGTGGTTGCGCGGCCCCGGATGGCGGGTGGCCCGGATCATCCAGGCCCAGGCTCGGCCAGATTGCGTCAGCGTCGGCGCGCGGTGACCCGCACCCGGGCCCCGTGCCGCGGGACCGAAGTGATGTTGCGGACCTTCGGCTCGTCGTCGCCCAGGGCCGCCACGTCGTAGACCGCGAAGACCTCACGCAGCACCGCGACACCCTCCATCAACGAGAAGCCCGCACCGATGCAGCGGCGGACGCCCCCACCGAAAGGGATCCAGGTGTTTGTCGGCGGGTTCTGGGAGAGGAACCGCTCGGGGCGGAAGGCCTCGGGGTCGTCATGGTGCTCGTCGCGTTGGTGGCTGATGATGATCGACGGCCCGACGGTGGCGCCGGCCGGCAGGTCGTAGCCGGCGATCGTGGTCGGTCTCATCAACGTCCGCACCACCATCGGGATCACCGGGTGCAGGCGCATCGACTCCTTGAGCACCGCGTCGAGCCAGGCGTCATCGCCGTCGGCGACCGCGCGCACCGTGCGCGCGTGCAGGTCGGGGTGCCGCCCGAGCTCGTAGATCGCCCAGGCCAGGGCGGTCGCCGTCGTCTCGTGGCCGGCGAGCAGGAGCGTCACGAGCTGGTCGCGCAGCTCGGTGTCGGAGAGTCGGTCCGCCGGGTCGGCCCCGTCCTCGGCCCCGACCCGGATCAGGCGTGAGAGCACGTCGGTGCGCGAGGCCAGGTCGGGCGCCTCGCGCCGTTCCCGGATCTCGGCATACATCAGCAGGTCGAGGGCGTACTGGTTGGCCACCGTGCGCTTCCACACGCCGATCTTCTGCAGCCAGGGGTAGCCCCACCCGAGGAGGACCACCGGGCTCACGTCGACGGTCGCGTTGACCCGGGGGCGAAGTGCTGCCAGGCGCTCCTCGTCGCTCACACCGAAGACGACCCGCAGGATCACCTCGAGGGTCAGCGCGTTCATCCGGTCCAGGGAGCGGAAGTCCTCACCGTCGGACCAGCCGGCGATCTCCTCACGGGCCAGGTCGGTGACCAGGTCCTGGTACTCCTTGAGCGCTTGGCCGTTGAAGGCGGGCATCAGCAGCTTGCGGGCGCGCTTGTGCTCCACGGTGTCCTGCAGGAGCAGGGAGTGCTTGCCCATGATCGGTCCGAGGATCGAGTTGCCCTTGCCGGCGTGGAAGATCTCCGGGTCACCGGCGAAGACCTCCTTGGTGTGCTCGGGTCTCGTCACGAGCACGAGCGGACGTCCCCCGGGGATGAGGCGCACGGTGAAGACGTCGCCGTACGTGCGGTGCAGCCAGGGGTGGAACCAGTGCCGGAAGCGCATCAGCGCGACGGTCTGCGCGATCGCCGGCCAGCGTGGACCGGGCGGCAGCTGCGCGTCTGGGCGCGGCTCGGGCGAACCGTCGCCGACCGCCCCCGTGGCGCGGAAGCGCTCGCTGGTGAGGTCGGGGACATCGTCGACAGTGGCCATCGTGCGATCGTACGGCGCACGTGGCGCCGGCCTGCGTCGCTCCTGTCAGTGAGGTGCCCGGCGGACGACTGCCCTCGCGGGGGCTGCGGCCGGGCTAGAGCAGTCCGCGACGGCGCGCGATCGCGGCCGCCTCCGTGCGACCGGCGGCGTCGAGCTTCCCCAGGATGTTGGACACGTGGACGCTCACGGTCTTGGTGCTGATGAAGAGCAGCTTGGCGATCTCGCCGTTGCTGCGGCCTTCGGCGACGTGACCCAGGATCTCGCGCTCGCGGGTGGTCAGCGACAGCGACCCGTTGCTCGAGCGCCCGGAGTCCTGGGCAGCTGAGCCGAGCCACTGCAGCTCGTCGAGCAGTGGCTGGGCTCCGAGCCGGTGGGCGACCTCGCGCGCGAGATCACCGGCGCGACGAGCGTCGGGCAGGTCACCGCTGGCGCGCAGGATGCCGGCCAGCTTCACCCGCACGGTCGCGAGCTCGTGGACGTGCCCGAACTCGGCGTAGAGGGTCTCGACGTCGCGCCAGACGTCGACGAGGTGCTCCAGCGACGGCGCATCGACCCCGGCGAGCCACCGGGCGCGCATCGTCTCCGCCTCGAGCCGTCGTACCCACGCGCGACCTTCGGGCCCCCAGTGACCGGAGGGGTCGGTGTAGCGCTCGCGCACCAGCTGTCCGTCGATCGCCAACCGCTCGACATGCTCGCGCACGGCCGCCTCGCGCTCGGCCGTGCTGAGCCGCGGCAACGTGTCGGCGATGACGCCGACAGTGACCGCGGCGAGGCGGATCCGCGCGCTGAACCACTCGTGCCAGATGCGGCTGAGGACCGCGACCGCTTCGTCGTAGGCCGCCACGGCGGCCAGCGGCTCGTCGCGGCGACCGGCGGCGACCATCTCGACCGACGCGGCGTGGATGGCGACCGCGCCCTCGCGCCGCCAGAACGGGCGTAGCCCGGCCACTCGGGCGCTGACGTCGTCGCCACGTTGCTGGAGGATCTGCAACCGCATCGAGGTCATCATCGCCCGCGGGATCGGTGGCGGATACGGACCTTCGACGACGAACAGCTCCAGCACCCGGTCCCACTCACCACGGACCAGCTGGATCCAGGCGAGCTGCCAGCGCGACTCGAAACCGTAGGGCGCCCAGGGCAGCCCGGCGGCCTCGGCCAGCTCGAGCCCGCTGGTGAACCACGTCACCGCCTCGTCGAACTCGCCCCAGTCGGCGTAGGAACGACCGAGCAGGAAGCGTCCCCGCAGCTCGGCGTCGATCGCCTCGGACTCCGCCGCCCGGGCAACCGCCTCCTCGAGGGCTGCGCGCAGACCCTCCTTGGGCCCGGCCTTCTTCAGTCCGCTCAAGGTGGTGATGGCATCGGAGGCCAGCTCGTGCAGGTCGAGGCGCTCGGCCAGCTCGAGGGCGTCCATGCCGTAGGTCTGTGCCTCGTCGAGCTGCCCCCGGGCAGCCAGGATCTTGGCGTGGTTGGCGAGCACCCGCGCGCGCAGCCCACTGTCTCCCGAAGGTGCCAGCCCGACAGCTCGCGCCGACAGCGCGACGACGTCCTGGTCGGACTCGGTGATGTAGAGCACCGCGGCCTGCGCGCTGAGCATCCGGGCACGCCAGGTCTCCGAGGCATCCTCGGGCAGCAGGGCGAGCTGCTCGGCGATGACCGCGACCGCGCGTTCAGGATCACCGCTCGCCGTCAGTGACTCGGCTGCGGTGACGACGAGCTTGGACAGGTCGATGCCGTGATCGCCCAGCGCCTCCGTGGAGCGCCCGCTGATCAGCTCCAGCGCCTGCTGGTAGTGGTAGGCGGCCTCGTCGTGGCCGCCCACAGCGCTGGCCTCGTTGCCCGCCCGGACACTGGCCGTCAGGGCGGTGGTCTTGTCCATCGCCAGCCGGGCATGCCGGGCGAGCTCGGCTGCAGTGCCGCGAGCGGTCCCGTCGCGAAGCGCCTCGACGTAGCGAGCATGCAGCCGGGCGCGCTCGCCGGGGAGCAGGTCGTCGTACACGGCCTCACCGAGCAGTGCGTGACGAAACGCGTAGCCGTCGCGCTCGGGGACCAGGACGTTCATCTCCACGGCGCCGCGCAGCCCCTCGTCGAGCGCCGCCGGAGTCAGGTCGGCAGTCGCCTCGAGGAGTCCGTGGGTGACCCGACGCCCACTCGCACTGGCCGTCCGGACGACTTGGCGGGCGTGGTCGTCGAGGCGGTCGAGGCGGACGAGCAGGACGTCGGCGAGGTCGGCCGGTACGAAGCTGCCGGGGTCAGCGGCGGCGCTGGTGAGCTCCTCCACGAAGAAGGCGTTGCCCTCGGCGCGAGCGACGACGTCAGCGATCTCGGACTCAGGCAGTCCCTCCGGGATCAGCTCGGCCACCAGCTCACGCACGGCGTCGTCCGACAGCGGATTGAGCGAGATGCGTTCGACGCCGCGCAGCCTCGACCACTCCGCGACCTGGCGGCGCAGCGGGTGACGGCGGTGCAGGTCGTCGGAGCGGTAGGAGGCGACGATGGCGAACCCGGCGGCGTCGATGCGCGAGAGCAAAAAGCTGAGCATGTCCCGGGTGGACTGATCGGCCCAGTGGGTGTCCTCGATGACGAGGAGCAGCGGAGCCCGGGAGGCAGCAGCCTCGAGGACGGCCAACACGGCGCGGAACAGGTCGGCGCGGTCGAGGGCGGACGACTCGGCGTCGACCTGGTCGGTGTCACCCATCACCCGGCGTACGGGTTGCAGGCGGGTGAGGGCGGGGTGCCGGGCAGCCACCTCGGTGAGGACGTCGGGCACCTCGGTCGCGAGGCGGCCCAGCACCTCGGAGAAGGGGAGGTAGGGCAGTGCGGAGTCACCGAAGTCGAGGCAGTGGCCGGCGTAGACCTGCCAGCCGTCAGCCTTGGCGAGGTCGCGCAGCGCGCGCAGGAGGCGGGTCTTGCCGACACCGGCGTCTCCCGAGAGCAACACGTCGCTGAGATCATCAGCGCGGCGGGAAGGACGAACGCCGAGCGAGGAAGCGATCTCCGTCAGCTCGGCGTCTCTACCCACCATGGTGCTGCTGGTCTGGACGGCCACGAGGCCCATCCTGGTGTACCCGGACTCATCGAGCCTGCTTGACCACCTCGGGCGCGCCGGTGAGGGGCTTGTGGGCGGCCTCGGCGAAACGGTTGGGTTGCTTGGGGCTGACACCGCGGCGCAGCCGCTCGCCCCGGTAGTCCATCTCGGCCTGGACCATGCTGCGATCAAAGTTCAACATCGTGGTGCTCCTCGCTACCTCAGCACCGGTTCTCTACCGGCTACTGATCCGAGGTTCGCCGACTGAGGTAGCCCGGCACATCGGCTCTTTGCCCTAGGCCTCCTCAGGCCTACCTCAGAGGGTGGTGGCGGCGGTCACACGGGGGGTCGCGTCCGGGGTCGCGTTGAGAGTCGGCTGAGTGTGCTGGAGCGCGGTGAGGTCACGCCCCGCCGTGCACGGGGCGGCCGGCTCGCCACACGGCGCTCACCAGCGGCACCCCTGGCCGGTAGGCCAGGTGACGATGGTCAGGAGCGTCGAGGATGACGAGATCGGCGGTGCTCCCCGGGGTGAGTCGGCCCACGTCGCGGCGACCGAGCGCGGCCGCGCCACCGGCGGTCGCGGCCCACAGCGCC
>JBAVCA010000071.1:0-9016 GCA_049586475.1 Nocardioides sp. | reverse complement strand
CACCCATCGCGTCCTCGGCACCGAGGATGTCGGTCAGCGCGACGTACTGCGTCTCGCCGTCGACCTCGCCGGAGATGAGGCCCATCGCGATGCCGGCGACGGGAGCCTTGAGCGGCACACCGGCCTGCAGCAGCGAGAGCGTCGAGGCGCAGACCGAGCCCATCGAGGTGGAGCCGTTGGAGCCCATGGCCTCGGAGAGCTGACGGATGGCGTACGGGAAGGTCTCGCGGTTGGGCAGCACGGGAAGCAGCGCGCGGCGCGCCAGGGCACCATGGCCGACCTCACGGCGCTTGGGCGAACCCACGCGACCGGTCTCACCGGTCGAGAACGGCGGGAAGATGTACTTGTGCATGTAGCGGCGCGACTTCTCCGGTGAGAGCGTGTCGAGCTTCTGCTCCAGCGTCAGCATGTTGAGCGTGGTGACACCCAGGATCTGGGTCTCGCCGCGCTCGAACAGGGCCGAACCGTGCACGCGCGGAATGACGCCCACTTCGGCGTGCAGCGGGCGGATGTCGGCCAGGCCGCGACCGTCCATGCGGACCTTGTCGCGCAGCACCCGGGTGCGCATGAGGGACTTGGTCAGGGCCTTGAACGCAGCGCCGACCTCCTTCTCGCGACCCTCGTAGGTGTCGCCGAGCGACTCCAGCAGCGAGGCCTTGACCTTGTCCAGGGCGGTTTCGCGCTCGAGCTTGTCGGCGATCGCCAGCGCCGGGGTGGCCCCCGCGGTGGCGGCGGCCTCGACGGCGGCGTAGACGTCGTCCTCGAAATCGAGGAACACCGGGAAGTCCTGGACCGGCTTGGCGGCCTGCTTGGCCAGCTCGGCCTGGGCGTCGCACAGCTGCTTGATGAACGGCTTGGCGGCGTCGAGGCCGCTGGCCACGACGTCCTCGGACGGCGCGGTGGCACCGTTGAGAATCAGCTCGTAGGCGTCCTCGGGAGCCTCGGCCTCCACCATCATGATCGCGACGTCACCGGAGTCGGTGACCCGACCGGCGACGACCATGTCGAACACGGCGCCCTCGAGCTGGCTGTGGCTGGGGAACGCGACCCACTGGCCCTCGATCAGGGCGACGCGGACGCCGCCGACCGGACCGGAGAACGGCAGGCCGGAGAGCTGGGTCGACAGGGACGCGGCGTTGATCGCGAGCACGTCGTAGGGCTGGTCGGGGTCGAGCGCCATCACGGTGATGACGACCTGCACCTCGTTGCGCAGACCCTGCTTGAAGGTCGGGCGCAGCGGCCGGTCGATCAGGCGGCAAGTGAGGATCGCGTCCTCGCCCGGGCGACCCTCGCTACGGAAGAACGAGCCGGGGATCTGGCCCACGGCGTACATCCGCTCCTCGACGTCGATCGTCAGGGGGAAGAAGTCGAAGTGGTCCTTGGGGTGCTTGCCCGCGGTGGTGGCCGAGAGCAGCATGGTCTCGTCGTCGAGGTAGGCGGTCACCGAGCCGGCGGCCTGGCGGGCGAGGAGCCCGGTCTCGAACTTGACGGTGCGGGTGCCGAACTTGCCGTTGTCGATCACGGTCTCGACGGCGGAGATGACGGGTTCTGTCACGTTGATCTTTCTGTTCGCGTTGCGATCCGCGAGGTCCCGCGCACGTGCTCCGCTGCTGCGGGGCGTGGCCGATCTTCGATCGAGACCCGCAGGTGCTCGCGCGTCGCGGCTCCTGAAGATCACTACCGAGGACCGAGCCGGACGGTGGCGCGGATCGCTCCAGTGGATGGGTGATTCAGTTGTGGTGCGCTTGGTACGAATGTAGTCCCGCTGGGGGGACGACAGAAGGGACCCACCTGACGGTGAGTCCCTTCGGCGAGGTCAGCGGCGCAGGCCGAGACGCTCGATGATCGAGCGGTAGCGCTCGATCTCGTCCTTCTTGAGGTAGTTGAGCAGTCGACGACGCTGACCGACGAGCAGCAGCAGGCCACGACGGCTGTGGTGGTCGTGCTTGTGCGTCTTGAGGTGCTCGGTCAGGTGCGCGATGCGAAAGCTGAGCAGCGCGATCTGCACTTCGGGCGAACCGGTGTCGCCCTCGGTCGTGGCGTACTCGGCGATGATCTTCTTCTTCGTCGCTGCGTCGGTTCCGATCGACATGGCGGCTCCTTCTGGTTCACTCGTTGCGCGGCGCTCCGGGGCCTGTTCTCCCGGGCACTTCGATCCGCGGCCGTTGCACGGCGGGTATCGGTTGATCGTGCCTGCATTGCCTTGCGGGCAACCGGTGAAGAGTAGCGCGCGGCCGCGGCCCCGCCCAAAACGTCAGGTCGCTGCTCGGTACGGCCGAGTCCGGCCGCAACACCGCGAAACCCCCCGGTTGTACCCGTAAACAGCCGCGAACCGCTACGTTCGCTGGATGACCGAGGAAGAGCAGGTATCCCCCGGATCACCCGAGGCGGCCGCGGGCGAGCCGCTCGTGGTGCTGGACGGGGTCAACAAGTGGTACGGCGAGCTGCACGTCCTCAACGACATCAACGTGACCGTCGCCCGAGGTGAGGTCGTGGTCGTCATCGGCCCGTCCGGGTCAGGAAAGTCCACGCTGTGTCGAGCCATCAACCGGCTCGAGACCATCGACCAAGGAGTGATCACCCTCGACGGCGAGCCACTCCCGGAGGAAGGCAAGGAGCTCGCGAAGCTCCGCGCCGAGGTCGGGATGGTCTTCCAGAGCTTCAACCTCTTCGCGCACAAGACCATCCGCGAGAACGTGACGCTCGGGCCGATCAAGGTCCGCAAGATGGCCAAGAAGGATGCCGACGCGCTCGCCGGCGAGCTCCTCGACCGGGTGGGGATCGGCCACCAGGCCGACAAGTACCCGGCTCAGCTCTCGGGCGGCCAGCAACAGCGCGTCGCCATTGCCCGAGCGCTGGCGATGGAGCCGAAGGTGATGCTCTTCGACGAGCCCACCTCGGCCCTGGACCCCGAGATGATCAAGGAGGTCCTCGACGTCATGGTCGACCTCGCGGAGCGGGGCATGACGATGATCGTGGTCACCCACGAGATGGGCTTTGCCCGCACAGCGGCCGACCGGGTGCTCTTCATGGCTGACGGAGCAGTCGTGGAGGAGAACACCCCGGAGGAGTTCTTCACCAACCCGCAGACCGAGCGCGCCCAGGACTTCCTCAGCAAGATCCTGAAGCACTGAACGTCCCTACCCCCATGCACTTCACCCTGCCCAACGGATAACCACACCCCAGTAACAGGAGACAGCGAGATGCGAATGATTCGATCAAAGGCCGCCGTGGCGTTCACCGCCCTGGCGCTCACCCTCACCGCCTGCGGTGACGACAGCAGCACACCGGACGTCGAGGTGGTCGAGAACCCCGAGTTCCCTGCTGGCAGCACGATGGCCAAGCTGAGCGAGGCCGGCTCGATCCGGGTCGGCACCAAGTTCGACCAGCCAGGCTTCGGACTGGTCGGTCTGGACGACGAGGTCCAGGGCTTCGACGTCGAGGTCGCCAAGATCATCGCCGGAGGCCTCGGCATCGCTCCGGAGAACGTGGAGTTCTCGCCGGCGACCTCCGACATTCGCGAGCAGGTGATCGAGGACGGCGCCGTCGACATGGTCGTGGCGACGTACACGATCAACGACGAGCGCGCCGAGCGGATCACCTTCGCCGGCCCGTACTACACCGCCGGTCAGCAGCTGATGGTGAAGTCCGACAACGACACCGTGAACGGTCCCGAGGATCTCAACGACCCAGACATCACGGTCTGTTCGGTGACCGGCTCCACCCCGTCGGAGCAGATCAAGGAGTACCTCGCCGACGAGTCACAGCTGGTCCTGTTCGACATCTACGACAAGTGCGCGGAGTCGCTGGCCAACGGTCAGGTCGACGTCGTCACCACCGACAACGTGATCCTGCTCGGCTTCGTCTCGAAGAGCGACGGGGACTTCAAGCTCGTCGGCGAGCAGTTCACCGAGGAGCCCTACGGCATCGGCATCCCCAAGGGCGACGTCGAGTTCTGCGAGTTCATCAACGAGACGCTCGCTGCGAACGAGGACAAGTACGTCGAGGCCTGGGAGGCCACGGCCGGACAGAGCGAGGGCACCGAGACCCCCGCACTGCCCGAGCCCAGCGAGTGCAAGTGAGCTAGTCGCACGACGCCCTGGGACGCGCGTTCGCGCGTCCCAGGGCAGTTCTTCCCCTTGACCCGAGAGTCCCCCGAAAGGAGCCGGCGTGGATGCCGTGATCGACTACTTCGACCCCGTCCTCGCGAACCTCGACCTGTTCGGAAGCGGACTGCTCCGCTCGCTCGGCATCTGTCTGTGGGCCATGGTGGGATCCCTCGTCCTCGGCACCCTGATCGCGGCGTTCCGCGTGTCCCCCGTGCCCTCGCTCCAGGCCTTCGGCGCCGCCTGGGTCACCCTCTGGCGCAATTCCCCGCTGTCGGTGGTCCTCTTCTTCATGGCCTTCGGGCTGCCTGCGATCGGCGTCAACGCCTCGTTCTACGTCTTCGGCGTTGCCGGCCTGATCATCTACACCTCGGCCTTTGTCTGTGAGGCGCTCCGCTCGGGCATCAACTCCGTGCAAGCCGGGCAGGCCGAGGCGGCGCGCGCCCTCGGCCTCACCTTCACCCAGTCCCTGAGCCAGATCATCATGCCGCAGGCCTTCCGCGCCTCGATCCCGCCGGTGGGCAGCGTCATCATCGCGATGTTCAAGAACTCCGCCGTGGTCGGCGCCTTCGGGGTCGGTCAGGACTTGTTCAGCATCCAGAAGAACCTCGTCAGCGCCCAGGGCTTCAGTTACATCCCCGTCCTGACCGGCGTGGCGATCGGCTACCTCATCATCACCCTCAGCGCGAGCGTGGTCCTCGAGGTCCTGGAACGAAAGGTGGCGATCGCGCGATGAGCACCTCCGTCCTCTACGACATACCCGGGCCCAAGGCGCGACGCCGGGCCCTGATCGGCACGGTGGTCAGCGTCATCGCCATCGTGGCTCTTCTCGGGTTCGCGGGTAAACGTCTCGCGGACAACGGGCAGTTCCGAGCCGATGCCTGGAACCCCCTCATCAACCCGGGCGACGAAAGCTTCTCGCTGGTCTGGCAGCTGATCGGCAAGGGGCTGGCGAACACCCTGATCGCTGCCGCCCTCGCCATCGCGCTGTCCCTCGCCGTGGGCATCGTGCTGGGAGTCGCCCGGATGTTGCTCGGTCGGGTGCTCGGCGCCCCGGTCTTCTTGTTCATCCAGCTCTTCCGAGGGTTGCCGGTCATCATCACCATCGTGATGGTGTGGCGCTTCATGGTGGAGCTGGGCCTGGACGACGTCGTCGCGCCGCTCCCCGGGGACACGAGCTTGTGGTACCTGGTCATCGGGCTGACGCTGTACAACTCCGTGATCATCGCCGAGATTCTTCGTGCGGGGGTCGCCTCGCTGCCGCGAGGTCAGAGCGAGGCAGGGCTGGCTGTAGGCATGACGTCTGGGCAGTCGATGAGGTACATCTTGTTGCCGCAGGCCTTCCGGGTCATGCTCCCGGCCCTGATCAGTCAGTTCGTCGTGGCACTCAAGGACACCTCGCTGGTGGCGCTCATCGGCCTGTCCTACTTCGAGCTGCTCAACCGCGGCAACCAGATCTCACAGAACCTCGGCAACAGGTTGCAGACCCTGTTCGTCGTCGCGGTGATCTTCATCGTCATCAACTACGCGCTCTCTCGCCTGGCCATCCGGCTGGAGCGCAGGCTCAGTCGGGCGTCCGGCTCCGATGCCGACGTCGCCAGAGTCAAGGACGTCGTCCCGGCAACCTGACCTGACCGGCGAGGTCAGCCTAGGAGCGCGAGCACCGCGGCGCGACCCGCGGCTGGGTCGGACGCAGCCAGAGCAGCCTCGGCTGCGTCCTCGCACTGCGCGAAGGTGACACTCGCCAGCTTGGCGCCGACCGG
The DNA here is from genome assembly GCA_049586475.1 of Nocardioides sp. Classification (GTDB taxonomy): domain Bacteria; phylum Actinomycetota; class Actinomycetes; order Propionibacteriales; family Nocardioidaceae; genus Nocardioides. The sequence continues at coordinate 3,147 of JBAVCA010000071.1, read as the reverse complement.
CCTGGTGGCTGCACCGGCCATCGACAGCGAAGTGATGCCCATCCCCACCAGGGCACAGGCAAGCAGCGGGTCTGCCGCAGCCTCGCCGCAGACCCCCACTGGCTTTCCTGCTTGCTGGCCGGCCTCAGCGGTGATGGCGATCAGCTGGAGCACCGCCGGCTGCCAGGCGTCGGTCAGGTGAGCCAGATCGGTGGCCATCCGGTCGGCAGCCATCGTGTATTGAGTCAGGTCGTTGGTGCCGATCGAGAGGAAGTCGACCTGCTCCAGCATCCGGTGCGCGAGCAACGCCGCGCTGGGAACCTCGACCATCACCCCGGCCTTCAGACCACGGGAGCGGACCTTCGCTCCGAAATCTGCGGCTTCCGCCACCGTCGCGACCATCGGCGCCATCACCCAGGTCTCGGTCCCGGTGCTCGTCGCAGCTGCCGCAATGGCATCGAGCTGGCGATCCAGCAGTCCGGGATTACCGTACGAAAGTCGGAGGCCGCGCACCCCCAGTGCCGGATTTTCCTCGCCCTTCATGGTCGCGAAGGCAACCGGCTTGTCGGAGCCGGCGTCGAGCGTACGGACCACGACCGGGCGACCGCCGCTGAACGCGCCCAGCACTCGTTCATAGATCTGTGCCTGCTCCTCGACGCCCGGCTCGATGGCCTGATTGAGGAAGCAGAGCTCGGTACGGAAGAGACCTACCCCCTCGACCGGCCCGAGGGCCGCTGTCACGGCGGACTCACCGTCGGCGACATTCGCGAGGATCTTGACGCCGACGCCGTCCGCCGTACGACCGGGACCCGACCACGCCTGGTGGATGGCGCGGTCCCGCTCCGCTCCCACGACTCGCCCCTCGGCCATCGCTCGGTCGGGCTCGATCTCGACGGTCCCGAGCGTCCCGTCGACCAGCAGCGCCGTCCCAGAGACGACCTGCAGGAGACCGCTCACCCCGACGACACACGGAATTCCCAGCTGGCGGGCGATGATCGCGGTGTGGCTGGTCGGTCCACCGCGCTCGGTGGCCAGGGCCAGCACGAGCTCGGGATCGAGCCCGGCGGTGTCGGCGGGCGCGAGGTCCTCGGCGATGAGGACGCAGGGCATGGTCGGCGAGGGCACCCCCGGTTCTGGCTCACCGACGATCCGGGCCACCAGACGCCGCTCGATGTCGCGCAGGTCGGTGGCTCGCTCGGCCATCAGTCCGCCCATCTGCGTGAACACGCCGACGAACTGCTCCACCGCCTGGTGGACCGCAGCGAGAAGGGTCTCCTGGGCCCGAAGGTTCTTGCGGACCGCGCCGCGCAGGCCACGATCGCCCGCAAGCCCGGCGCTCGCAGTCATCACCTCTGCCGCGTGACCGGCAGCCCGGGCGGCCTTGGCCGTGAAGCCGCTGGCCACCACCGCGACTGCCGCGTCGTAGGCAGCAAGGGCCTCCTCGACATCGGCGAAACCGCCCGATCCAAAAGCGGAGATTGCGGCCTCGGACACCTCGCCTCGCGCTAGCAGTGCGGGGCCGTACCCCGCGCCGCCGACCACCGCGGTGCCCGTCAGGTGGCGCACGACGGGGGGAGACATCGGGAGCGAAGAGTTCGTCGAGGTGACCACCGTCACAGGTTAGCCCGAGGACCCCTTGACAAACAACAGAAACGGGCATAAAACAACACAAGTAAAGAAAGTGAGGCCGGTCACTCCATGTACCCAGAAGAACGACAGCAAGCCATTGCTCAGCTCGTCAGTGAGAAGCGCAGCCTGTCCGTGGCAGCCCTGGCAGCGCAGTACGCCGTGACGACCGAGACGGTGCGGCGCGACCTCTCGCAGCTCGAGCGGCTCGGGATCATCCGCCGCGTGCACGGCGGGGCGGTGCCGGCAGGGTCACTGGCAAGCATCGAGTCGGCGCTTGACGAGCGAGCCACGATCAACACGGAGAAGAAGGACGCGATCGCCCGGGCGGCGCTGCGCCAGCTGCCACCGAGCGGCTCCACGATCCTGCTCGACGCCGGGAGCACCACCGCACGTTTGGCTTCTGCTCTGCCGCTCGACCTCCACCTCACCGCGTTCACACACTCCGTCCCAGTCGCTGCTCGACTGATCGCGCTGCCCCAGGTCGAGGTGCACCTGCTGCCCGGCAGGGTGCGCAGCACCACCCAGGCCGCGGTGGGCTCCGACACTGTGGCCGCCCTGAGCCGAGTGCGCGCCGACATCGCCTTCCTCGGGACTAATGCCCTCAGTCGCCGCCACGGACTCTCCACCCCCGACTCCGACGAGGCGGCCACCAAAGCTGCCCTGGTGGCCTCAGCCCGCCGCGTCGTGGTGCTCACCGACTCGAGCAAGCTGGGCCAGGAGGCGGCGATCCGGTTCGCTGCGCTCACCGAGATCGACTGTCTCGTGACCGACGACGGCATCACCACCGAGGAACGCGCGGAGCTCGAGGCATTCGGGGTCGAGGTCGTGATCGCATGAGTTTCCTCGTCACCCTCACCCCCAACCCCAGCATCGACCGCACCGTGACCCTCAGTGGCCCGCTTCAGCGTGGAGCAGTGCACCGTCTCGAGACCGTGACCTCCCAGCCCGGAGGAAAGGGCGTCAACATCTCCCGCGCCTGCATCTCGGCCGGTGTCGAGACCCTCGCAGTGCTCCCAGCGGCCGCTGGCGACGACTTCGTGCGCGAGCTGACCGCCGATGGGATCCCGAGCCGGCCGACCGGCATTGACGGTGCCGTCCGTGTCAACCTGACGATCAGCGAGCCGGACGGCACCACGACCAAGCTCAACAGTCCCGGCCCGCGCGCCACGCCGAGCGTGCTGAATGCCTTGTCCTCGACGCTGCTCGAGCTCGCCGAGCGGGCGGATTGGGTGGTGCTCGCCGGATCGCTGCCGCCCGGGGCGCCGCTCGACTGGTATGCCGACCTCGTCTCGATGCTCCGCCTTCACACCCGGGTGGCCGTCGACACCAGTGATGCCCCCCTGCTCGCTCTCATCGATCGTCTGGGCGACGCACCGCCCCACGTGCTGAAGCCCAACGGCGACGAGCTCGCCTCGCTCACCGGCGCTGACCCTGTCGGCCTCGAGGCCGACCCCGAAGCCGCTGCTGCCGCAGCCCGGGCGCTGGTCGGTCGTGGGGTCGAGGTCGTCCTGGCCACCCTGGGCCGGAACGGGGCGGTCC
>JBAVCA010000070.1:0-6575 GCA_049586475.1 Nocardioides sp. | reverse complement strand
GCGCGAGACTGTGTGCGGGCCAGCCGGCCCCTCATTCACTGCCCAGGTCAATGCCCTGCTCTGACCCGATTCGCTTGGAGGAATCACGTGCTGGAGTTCGACGTGCTGGTGGAGATCCCCAAGGGGGAGCGCAACAAGTACGAGGTGGACCACGAGTCCGGCCGGATGCGTCTGGACCGGGTGCTGTTCACCTCCACCCAGTACCCGGCCGATTACGGCTACATCGAGGACACGCTCGGGCAGGACGGCGACCCCCTGGACGCCCTCGTGCTCCTGCCGACCAAGACGTTCCCCGGGTGCCTCATCCGCTGTCGCGCGATCGGCATGTTCCGGATGACCGACGAGGCCGGCGGAGACGACAAGGTGCTGTGCGTGCCTGCTAATGACCCGCGCCAGGAGCACCTGCGCGACATCAACCACGTGCCGAAGTTCGACCGCCTCGAGATCCAGCACTTCTTCGAGGTCTACAAGGACCTCGAGCCCGGCAAGTCCGTCGAGGGCGCTGACTGGGTCGGTCGCACCGAGGCCGAGACCGAGGTGCGCGCCTCCTTCGAGCGGGCCAAGGGCGTGCCGAAGTCCCACTGAGCCTGCGGGCCGGCGCCGGCGAGCCACGTTGATCAGCCCTTCACGCCTCGGAAGTAGCCCATCGCCCCCGACCGGTCGAGCAGCGGGCGCGCAACGCCCTGGCCGTGCAGCCACTGCACGATCTCGATGCCGTCGCAGCCCGGTCCGAGCAGCCCCACCAGGCGGCCGACGCGACGCATCGGCTCGTGCTGCAGGCCGGTGTCATTGAGGATCGCGCTCCCCGAGATCACTCCGCCCGGCTTGAGCACGCGCATCATCTCCATGATCGCGCGAGCCGGATCGGGAAAGCAGTGCAGCCCCGTGAGGGAGAGGACAAGGTCGAAGGAAGCGTCTTCGAAAGGCAGCTCGGAGACATCGGCGACGCGGGGCACGACCTGGTCCGCGACCCCTCGCTCGCGGGCAGCGTCCATCACGCGCCCGAGCATGGTCTGGGCGATGTCGGCGGCAACGTACTCGACTCCCTGCCCGGGTCGCAGCCCCCGCAGGGCGACCCCTCCTCCGCACGGTACGTCGAGCACTCGCGACCCGGGCTCAAGGGTGCCGACCTCGGCCGCCGCGGCGTACAGCTTCCCCAGGTCGCTCTGGATCCCGGCCGCCCACAGCGCGCCGCCGATCCGCCGGTGCTCCACCGTCCAGTCGTAGACGCTCGCCCAGAGCGGGTCGCTGCTCCAGCCTCCGAGACCCGGGATCCTCACGCCACCGGACCGACCAGCGCGGTGGCACGCAGCATCGCAGGCGGCACGCCGAGAGCGTCGACGAGATCTTCTGCGAGCGGCCGGATCTTGCGCAACAGGCTGTTGATCTCGCGACTGATCGCCTTGCTGCGCTGGGTCGTCAGCCTGCCGTGCTCCATGAACCACGCCCGGTCGGACTCGATCGCGCACAGGGCGTGCAGGTCGCACAGCAGCGAGAGCGCGACCCGAAGATCGCCCTCCGGCAGCTCGCGGATCTTCTCGACGAACGCCTCGAGCACCAGACGTTCCATGTGGGCTTGGGCCGAGCCGATGACATGGTCCTGCACGCGAGAGAAGACCACTCCCGGGTTCATCCCCTGGTCCATCCCCCGCTTGAGGCGCCGGGCCGCCCCGGAGAGCATGTGCTCCTCACGGAAGCGCAGCATCGTCAGCTGGTACTCGGGGTCGAGCAGGCCGGACTCCTGGTCCCACCCCTCGTCCCCGCCGGGCAGGACGTCCTTGATCCGCTCGAGCAGCTTGTGGACGCCGGTCTTCTCGATGATGGTCTCGACCCCTAGCTCGGCGACGAACCTCACCATCCCGAACTGGTCCATCTCCTCGAACCCGCTCGAGTAGTCGGTGAGCAGTCCCTTGGCGACCAGCTGCAGCAGCACATGGTTGTCGCCCTCGAAGGTGGTGAAGACATCGGTGTCGGCCTTGAGCGCGGCGAACCTGTTCTCCGAGAGGTAGCCCGCTCCCCCGCACGCCTCGCGGCACTCCTGGATCGTCCGGGTGGCGTGCCACGTGCCCAATGCCTTGGTGCCGGCCGCGCGGGACTCGAGCTGTCGGCGCGCCATCTCTTCGTCGACGGCGCCGGAGAAGACGTCGTGAACCTGGGCGGCAACCACTTCTTGCGCGAAGTGCAGGCCGTAGGTGCGCGCGAGCAGCGGAAAGAGTCGGCGCTGGTGCATCCCGTAGTCCAGGATGAGCTCTTCCTCGGTCTCGCTGGTCGCCTCGAACTGACGCCGCCTCAGGGCGTACTTCACTGCGATCGTGATCGCGACCTTCGCTGCGTTGATCCCGGCGCCACCGACACAGACGCGCCCCTGCACGAGGGTGCCCAGGGTGGTGAAGAAGCGCTTGTTGGCGTTCTCGATGTCACTCTCGTAGGCGCCGTCAGCGCTCACATCGGCAAACCGGTTGAGCAGTGCCTCCCGCGGCACCCGGACCCCGGAGAACCACAGCCGACCGTTGTCGACGCCGTTGAGCCCCATCTTCGGCCCGTCGTCCTCGATGCGGACGCCGACGCACGCCTCGCCCTGCTCGCGGATCGGCACCACGAACGCGTGCACGCCGCGTTCCTCTCCGCCCACGTCGAGCCGGGCGAAGACCACCGCCAGCTCCCCGTGCACCGCCGCGTTGCCGATGTAGTCCTTGCCCGCCTCCTCGGACGTCGTCTCGATGACGAACTCCTGGGTGGCTGGGTCGTAGGTGGCGATCGTGCCGATGGCCTGCACGTTGGAGCCATGGCCGGTCTCGGTCATCGCGAAACAGCCCATCAGCTCGCCCGTGATGAGTCCGGCCAGGTAGCGATCGTGGTGACGCTTCGTGCCCAGCTGCAGGATCGCGCCCCCGAACAGCCCGAACTGCACCCCGACCTTCACCAGGACCGACAGGTCACCGAGGGCCAGGGTCTCGAAGGCCGCGATGGATGCGCCGATGTCGCCGCCGCCGCCGTACTCGGTCGGGAAGCCCAGCCCGGTCTGTCCGGTCGCGGCGAGCTCGACGATGATGTCCTTCACCCGCTCGCGGTACTCGGCCTGGGTCAGCGTCTCGGCGTCCTCGAGGATCGAGGCGTAGTCGGTCAGGTTGCTGCGCACCAGCTCGCGCACCTCGACGTAGCGGCCGTCGAGCAGGCGTCGCAGCTCGTGGACGTCGATGCTTGGCTGGACGTAGGTGCCGTCGGCGCGCGCGTCCTCGGCGGCCTGTCCACGCGCTGGGGTGACATCAGAGGAGACGATCTCGGTAGCCATGCCACCAAACTACTGGCGAGTCACCTCCCTGCCCACCTCCCTTGGTCAGCTCATCGGTGTTGCTAGCGTGCGCCCGTGAGCAGCGCGAGTGCCGGACCCGTCGGCGAGGAGATGCGCTACGGCTTCGCGATCGTCGGAGTCCAGAAGGCTGGCACCTCGACGCTGTCACAGGCGATCTCCGAGCACCCCCAGGTGGTCCGCGCTCCACGCAAGGAAGCGACGTACTTCAACAGCCTCACCGTCGACTGGAGCCGGCCGCCCCACCACGAGCACGTCGTCGCGCGCCGGACGCCTGGCGAGACCGTGGTCGGCGACGCCACCCCGGCCTACCTGTGGTGGCCGCAGGCGCTGGAGCGGATGCACGACTACAACCCGGACACCTTGTTGATCGCGGTGCTGCGCGACCCGATCGAGCGTGCCTACTCCCAGTGGCGCATGCAGCGTGAGCGCTCAGCCAGGAAGGTCGCGAACGGACGCGGCACCCTGGCCGAGGACTGGCCCGTCGTCGTCGAGCGATTCCTGGACCTCCCCCTGCCCGCCGAGGTGACTCCCGGCGGGTTCAAGGGTTCGCGATCGATCTTCACCCGCGGCTTGTACGCCGAGCAGCTCGCCCGCGGCGTCGAAGTCTTCGACTCCGCTCAGTGGCTCGTCCTGGAGTTCAGGGCGATGCTCGACGACTTTCCTTCCGCCCTCGACCGCGTCACCGATCATCTCGGGCTCGACCGGTTCCGCGAGCCACCCCCGCTGCGACACGAGCTGGCCGGAGCCGAGCAGGTGAGCGGCACCGCACCCACGGCGCAGGAGCTGATCCGGATCGCTCAGCGCTACGCCGCGGACCTGGACCGGTTGCCGGACCTGCCGGTCGCAGCGGATCTCGACCTCAGCCGGTGGCCGACGCGCCAGCTCCTCGAGGGGCGGCTCGATCCCGCCGAGCTCGCCGCCAAGCTCGCCCGACGAGTAGCGCCGACGCCGGGCACCATCGCCGAGACCACCTGACCGTCACTGGTCCCGGTGGCCGGTGGCCGGTGACCTGCTGACCTGGCGGACCTCCCCTGACCCGATGAGCCTCCCGGCCAGAGAGGCGATGCGTCAGTCGACGCTCACGGGCACGTTCGACGACGCGGTCGTCGGGTGAGACTGCAGGCTGTGCCGGTCGAACTTCTGGCCGGTGGCTATCCCACCGACGTAGAAGGACACGAACGCGATCATGATGCCGGCGACGTCGTCGGCGATGTAGTGCCAGCCGAAGTAGATCGTGGCCACCACTGTCAGGGCGAAGTTGATCCAGAAGACGACCTTCAAGACCTTGTTGCGCAGGGTGAACTGCACCATCAGGGCGACCAGCAGCGTGATCGCGACGTGCAGGCTGGCGAATCCGGCCACCGAGTTGACGATCCCCTCCACGCTGGTGCCGTCGTAGTCGCCGTGCAGGACCTTGTTGCGACTCCGGCTCAGGCCGTCGATCAGGTCGGTGGTGGGGGTGTGCGCCAGCGCGGTGTATCCGGGGGCGAAGTGGAAGACCGGACCGAGGGTCGGGAGCAGGTAGTACGACGCTGTGCCCAGCGACCACGCGATGCACTGCGAGGTGGCGAACCAGTACCCGAAGGAGATGTTGCGCGACCAGACCAACCACGCGGTCAGGGCAAGCGGCACCAACGGCAGGAACCACAGGTAGATCGACGAGAGTGCGTGGGCCGCGATGTCGGTGCCGATCAGGTCGTGCAGCACCGGCCCAGGTTGGTTGCCGAAGAACAGCACGCGGTCGACCGTGTTGAGCTCACGGTCGAACATGTCGTTGGGGTTGTTGAAGGAGCGAACGAACGGCAGCGCCGACTTGAGGTTCCGGTAGCTGACGTAGGTGACGTAGAAGCAGACCACGCCCAGCACGACCAGGGTGAGCCGTTCCGAGGTCCAGTGCTGGCGCAACCGCTCACGGGCAAGGGGGACCATCAGCCGTGGATTGAGGCGGGACTGCCACAAGGTCCGGGGCAGCAGATCGAGCAGCAGCGCGCCGAGCAGAAGCAGCGGCAGTCGCGCCCACGACGGGCCGAGGAACTTGCCCTCGGGGTCGAGGAGCGGTCGGTCGTAGGAGAGGGAGACCACCAGCGCGAGCGTGCCCATCACGGCGGCTACGCCAACGAGGGTCACATAGGCGCGGCGATACACCCCTGGAGTCTAGGAGATAGGCGTTGGCGGGACGATTCGCGCGCGCGTTGCGTTGCTCACCCCGGCGGCAGGGCGGCGAGGCGGGAGGCGTCGACGTGCAGCCCGACCTCGTCGCCCACCGCGGCGCGAGCGGACGGTGAGGCCAGGGCATCGACCTCGCCGATCCCCGGCACCTCGACGACGACGCGGACGGCGTCCGGTGTCGCGCGTACCGATCGCACCGTTCCGACCAGTGCCCCGGACGGGGCGGGGTCCGTCGACCCAGGTCCAGTCGTGGTCACGGTCAAGGCCGAGCGGCGCAGCGCGACGGCTTTCCCCTTGCGGCCGGCAGCCGCGAGGACCAGGCGGGCAGGCTGCCCTTCGAGCACGCGCGCATAGCCGAGGAAGAGCGCCGTCTGAGCGTCCGCCGGATGGGCCCACACGTCGGCGATGTCACCTTGCTGCACGATGCGCCCGTCGCGCATCACGACGAGGAAGTCGGCCAGCGCAAAGGCTTCCTCCTGGTCGTGGGTGACCACGAGGGTGGTGGTGCCGGCTCGACGCAGGATGTCGTGCAGGTCGCCGGCGAGCCGCTCACGCAGCCCGGCGTCCAGGGACGACAGCGGCTCGTCGAGGAGCAGCAGCCGTGGCTCGGCAGCCAGCGAGCGAGCCAGGGCGACGCGTTGGCGCTCGCCGCCTGACAGCGTGCCGGGAAGCCTCCCGCCATACCCCTGGAGGCCGACGAGGGCGAGGAGCCGCTCGACGCGCCCGTCGAGGTCGCGCACCCGCCGCAGATGCAGCGCGTAGCCGACGTTGCGGGCCACGGTGAGGTGGGAGAAGAGCTGACCGTCCTGGAACATTAGCGCGAACCCGCGCTTGTGCGTGGGTACGCCGCCCAGGTCCTCGCCGTCCCAGCGGATCGTGCCGCTCGTGGGCCGCTCCAGGCCTGCCACCGCGCGCAGCAGGGTCGACTTGCCGCACCCAGACGGGCCGAGGACGGCGACCACCGAGCCGTCGCGGACCTCGATCGAGGCGTCGATGACCGCTGGCTCACGGTCGTAGGAGACCGACACCTTCTCGAGGCTCAGCATCACCAAGCCCCCAACGCCGACACGCGGAGCCGCTCGACGGCGAGGAT
>JBAVCA010000069.1:0-1685 GCA_049586475.1 Nocardioides sp. | reverse complement strand
CGTCCGCCGGCTCTGCTGCTCGTCCCGGCGGTCCTGGCAGCGGCGTTCCTCGTCGTCCCCCTCGGTGCCCTCGTCGCCGACACCCCCTGGTCGAACCTGTGGTCGCAGCTCGGGAAGAGCAACGTCCAGGACGCGCTGCGGATCAGTGCGCTCACCTCGGCGCTCACTGTGCTCATCTGCGCCGTCGTCGGCACCCCGCTGGCCTGGCTGCTCGCTCGCGTCGAGTTCCCCGGCCGCTCGGTGCTGCGGGCGCTGGTCGTGGTGCCGCTGGTGCTTCCACCCGTGGTCGCCGGCGTCGCGCTCTCCTCCGCACTGGGGCGGAACGGCCTGATCGGCGGCGCGGTGCGCGACCTGACCGGCTACACGATCCCCTTCACCACCACCGCGGTCGTGGTGGCGCACGCCTTCGTGGCGATGCCCTTCTTCGTGCTCGCCGTCGAGGGTGCGTTCCGCTCGACCGGAGCCGGCTACGACGCCGTGGCGGCCACCCTCGGTGCCGGGCGTTGGACGACGTTCCGCCGGGTCACCCTGCCGCTGGCCCTGCCCGGCCTCCTCGCCGGAGCCGCGCTGGCCTGGGCGCGTTCGTTGGGGGAGTTCGGCGCGACGATCACCTTCGCCGGCAACTTTCCCGGCACCACCCAGACCATGCCGTCGCTGATCTACACCGAGCTGCAGGGCGACGTCGAGGTCGCGCGGACGCTGAGCCTGATCCTGTTGCTCGTCTCGGTGCTGATCCTCGGCGCCCTGCGCGAGCGCTGGTTGCGGGTGCCATGACCACCGTCACCCCCGGTCTGGCCCCCGGTCTGCACGTCGACCTCGCCGTCGCCGGCCGGCTCACGGCGGAGTTCACCGCCGACGCCGGCGAGGTGGTCGCCGTCCTCGGGCCCAACGGCGCCGGCAAGTCGACCTTGCTGCACGCCGTGGCCGGACTGCTGGGCGACGTCGGCACCGTCGTGGTCGGAGCCGAGACCTGGTCTGCCCCCGGAAAGCGGAGCCGGCTGGTGCGTGAGCGTCACGTCGGCCTGGCCTTCCAGGGCCAACAGCTGTTCCCCCACCTCGACGCGGTGCACAACGTCGCGTTCGGACCCCGCAGCCGCGGCGCGTCCCGCGCTGCGTCGTACAACGTGGCGCAGGGCTGGCTGGACCGGTTCGGCGTCGGCGCGTTGGCGAACCGGCGTCCGCACCAGCTCTCCGGGGGGCAGGCGCAGCGGGTCGCGCTGGCCCGAGCGCTGGCCACGGAGCCGGCGGTGCTGCTCCTCGACGAACCGTTTGCGGGTCTCGACGTCGGGGTCGCGACCGAGCTCCGCCTCGAGCTCGCCGAGCACCTGCGGGCCTTCGCCGGAGTCACCCTGCTGGTCACCCACGACGCGCTCGATGCGTTCGCCCTGGCCACCCGGGTGCTCGTCCTCGACGACGGTCGGGTCGCGCAGCAGGGGGCGCCCGACGACGTGGCGGCCCGGCCGCTCACCGAGCACGTTGCCCGCCTGGTCGGCCTCAACGTGCTCCGCGACGGCACCCGACTGCGAGCGTTCCGGCCCTCGGCCGTGACGGTGTCGCTGGTGCCCCCTGACGGTTCCGCGCGGCTGCGCTGGTCGGGCTCGGTCGCCTCGGTGTCCCGGCACGGCGATGCGTTGCGGGTGCAGGTCGCAACCGCGGACGGCCCCCATCTGATCGCCGACGTCACG
>JBAVCA010000068.1:0-12957 GCA_049586475.1 Nocardioides sp. | reverse complement strand
GTGCCGCCCGACCTGTACGCCGCCTTCTCCGGTCTGCTCGACACGCGGGCGCGCGCGCTCGTCGAACGCGATCGGGATGCCTACGTGTCGGTGCTCGACCGCCGCGACGTCGGCTTCGTGAGGGCTCAGGAGGGCTACTTCGACAACCTCGCCCAGCTGCCGCTGGCGACGCTCGACTACGCCGTCGACCGGTCGAGCCTGGTGCGGGGACGAGCGAGCTATTCCGTGGTCGTCGAGATCACGATGCAGATCGACGGCTTCGATGCCGTCCCGTCCTGGACCCTCGACCGTTTCCGCTTCGAGGAGGTGGGTACGCGCAACCGCCAGCGCTACCGCCTCGCCTCCGTCACCGACCGGGCCTGGGAGGAGCAGCACGACGTACGGCCGCAGCCCTGGGAGGTGCAGCCGGTCCAGGTGCGCCGTAGCTCGCGCGTGCTGGCGATCTTCGACGACTCCACGGTCGGGGACGCTCGCTCGCTCCTGCGAAGCATGGAGGCCTCGATCTCGGACGTGGCCAGCCGGGTGCCCTACGAGTGGGACGCCAGCGTCTTGGTCTACGCGCTCTCGGACAGCTCGTTCGTCGAGTCGCTGGACGACCTCCCCGGCGACGATCCCCAGGCTCTCGACGCGATCGCCTTCACCGTCCCTGCCGGGCCGGACGGCGCGCAAGTGGCCGCCACCCGCATCGTGCTGAACCCCCGCATCGTGGCTCAGTCAGGTCAGGCGCGAGAGCGACTGCTGCGTCATGAGCTGACCCATGTCGCGCTCGGCGAGCACGACGACAACGCTCCGGTGTGGCTGGCCGAGGGGCTGGCCGAGTGGGTGTCGGTCCAGGTCCTTCCGGAAGGTCAGCGACGGATCGGCGCTGAGGCGCTCAGGGCATCCCGACGGGGCATTGACTCGATGCCCGACGACGAGACCTTCAACGACGCGAACGCGACGCTGAACTACGCCACGGCCTGGTGGGTCTGCGAGTACCTCGCTACCGCATTCGGGGAGACGGCGCCGTGGGTCGTCCTCGACGCGTTCGCGACCCCCGGGGTACCGGAGAGCCCCACGATCCAGGCGCTGTTGCAGATCAGCGTCGACAAGCTCGCCAGGCGCGGCAACGCGCTGCTCGTCCGCAGCTACGCCTCACAGCCGCCCGACGATGAGCCCACAGGTGGCTAGGAATATCGTGCAGAGGTGACTTCAGACCGCCTCGTCCACATCGTCGACGACGTGCCGGAGCTCGACGACGTCACCTCCCTGACGATGATCGTGTCCCTCGACGGATTTCTCGACGCCGGCAGCTCTGCCGTGATCGCCGCACGCCACCTCGTCGAGGTCGGTAGCGAGAGCGCCGGCTCGGTGGTGGCGACGTTCGACGTCGATCAGTTCCACGACTACCGGGCACGTCGTCCAGCGGTGTCCTTCGCCCGGGACCACTACGAGTCCTACGACGCGCCGCGGCTGGTCGTGCGGCTGCTCCGAGACGCCGGCGGTACCCCCTACCTCCTGCTGGCGGGCCCGGAGCCCGACAACCGCTGGGAGGCCTTCTGCCGCTCGGTGCGCGAGGTCGTCCAGCGGTTCGGGGTCACGATCGTGGTCTCGATGGGCTCGGTGCCGATGGCGGTCCCGCACACCCGCCCGATCGCGATCACCCATCACGCCAACCGGACCGAGCTCCTGACCGGGGTCAGCTCGTGGGCCGGCGAGCTGCGGGTGCCGAGCAGCGCCCAGGCGCTGCTCGAGATTCGTCTCGGAGAATGGGGCCACGACGCGCAGGGCTTCGTCGCCCACATCCCGCACTACCTCGCTCAGCTCGACTACCCGCGCGCCGCTGCGATCCTCCTCGAGCAGATCGAGCTCGCCGGACGCCTGACACTCGACCTGTCTGACCTCAAGGTCTCCGCCGATGACCGCGAGGCGGAGATCACCCGGTATCTGTCAGCCAACGAGGAGGTCGGCGAGGTGGTGGCTTCCCTGGAGCGGCAGTACGACGCGTTCGCTGAGTCGGAGGAGTCCGGTTCGAACCTCTTGGCTGACAATCAGCCGCTTCCCACCGGAGATGAGATCGGGCAGCAGTTCGAGCAGTTCCTAGCTGGGCTAGAGCCAGACGATCCTGACCCCCGAACCGAGCCAGAGGACCCCACGTGACCGACGAACCCACGCTCGACCCTGTCCCGGACGCAGCTCGCGAGCTCTTGGACCTGCTCCACGTTGAAAATCTCGACGTCGACCTCTTCCGAGGCGGGCAACCGGAGTCCACCAGGCAGCGCGTGTACGGCGGCCAGGTGGCGGCGCAGGCGCTGATCGCGGCCTCGCGCACGGTGGAAGACGACTTCCACGTGCACTCGCTGCACTCCTACTTCCTGCTGCCCGGTGACTACGCGGTGCCGATCATCTACGACGTCGAGCGCATCCGCGACGGTCGGTCCTTCGCCACGCGGCGGGTGATGGCGCGTCAGCACGGTCGTCCGATCTACTACCAGACGCTGAACTTCCAGCGCGAGGAAGACGGGTTCGAGCACCAGGACGCGATGCCCGACGTGAAGGGCCCCGAAGAGGGCCTGGACATGGTCGAGCTGATGCGTCGAGGCGGCAACGACGACGCCGACGCGCTCGGCAAGGAGTGGGCGGCCCTCGACGTGCGGTGGTTGGGCAACTCCCGCCGTGGTCTCGAGCACGACCCTGTGCATCCCGCGCGAGCCCGGATGTGGATTCGAGTCGTCGGCGAGGTCGGCGACGACCCCATCGACCACCTGGCCGCGTTCACCTATGCCAGCGACGTCTCGCTGCTCGGCGCCTCCCTGGCGGCCCACGACGCGAACCCGTCCACGGTCCAGATGGCCTCGCTCGACCACACGATCTGGTTCCACCGTCCGTTCCGCGTCGACGAGTGGTGGCTCTACGACCAGTGGTCACCCTCGGCAAGCGGAGCTCGCGGCCTGTCGTTCGGTCACGTCTACACCCCCGACGGCACCCTCGTGGCGTCGGTGGCGCAAGAAGGCCTGATCAGGCCTCGAACGCCGTAGTTCTCCCCGCCAGGTGCGGCGCGCCGGACTTCGGGTTGCTCAGCGAGAACGCGTAGCCGCCGTCGACCGAGGTCGCCCCGAACGCCACCGAGCCGGGCAGGAACACCGGCTTCTTGAAGGCGACGTCGACCCGGACCGCATCCGGCAACCGATTTTCCAGCGCGGCCACGCAGCGAGCCATGGTCCACATGCCGTGTGCGATCTGGCGCGGGAATCCCAACGCCTTCGCGGTCAGCGGGTAGAGGTGGATCGGATTGTGATCGCCGGACACGGCGGCGTACTGACGACCCAGGTCGGCCGGCAGCTTCCACGTCAGCCCCTGCGCAGGCGCCGGAGGAAAGGTCATGCCGTACGACGCCCCGGCCTCGCCCTTCCCTCGGCGCAGGTAGGCCGAGGTCTCCTTCCAGACCACGGCACCGCCCTGGTCGGTGATGGACGTGGTGAACTCGTAGATCGACCCCTTGGGGTGCGCCAGCCGGGGCCCGACGGCGGCCGCGACGGAGACGGTCTCGCCGATCGCGATCGGACGGTGCTGGGTGATGGAGTTCTCCAGGTGCACGGTGCCGATCGCGGGTGCCGGGAAGCCCGGGTCGCTCATGATCGCCATCTGCAACCCGAAGACCAGCATGTGAGGGTAGGTCAGCGGCACGACGTCCTTGGTCGGGAAGCCACAGACGGCGGCGTAGGCGTCCACCTCGGCACGCTCCACCGTCACCGGAGGTCGGGTCAGGGAGAGTCCGGTGAAGTCCTGATGAGCGGTCTTTCGCACACCCGGCAGCTGATTGATCAGGGGCAGGGACGGCAGCGCGGCCTTGAGGAGCACGCCGAGCCCCCCGGCTGGCTCGACCTGCTTCGGCTCGGTGTTCGGAGAGGTGCCGGCCATCTCAGGCGCCCAGCATCATCTGGCCGCAGACGCGCACCACGTTGCCGTTGACGAGGCTCGAGGCGGGGTTGGCGTACCAGGCGATGGTCTCGGCGACGTCGACCGGGAGGCCACCCTGCGACATGGCGTTCAGGCGCTGGCCGACTTCGCGAGTTGCGAACGGGACCGCCGCCGTCATCGCGGTGATGATGAAGCCGGGGGCCACTGCGTTGATGGTGATGCCCCTCTCCATGTCGTGGGCCAGGCTGTCGACGAAACCGATCACGCCGGCCTTGGAGGCCGCGTAGTTGGTCTGACCGACGTTGCCGGCGATACCGGCGATGCTGGCGACGCCGATGATCGAGCCGAAGTCGTTGACGACGCCCTGTTCGAGCAGCTCACGGGTGATCAGCTCGGGGGCGGTCAGGTTGACGGCGATCACGGAGTCCCAGCGGGCGTCGTCCATGTTGGCGAGCTTCTTGTCGCGCGTGATGCCGGCATTGTGGACGACGACGTCCACCCCACCGTGGTTTTCCTTCAGGTGGTGCGCGATCCGCTGAGGGGCGTCCTTGCCGGTGATGTCGAGCGTGAGCCAGTCGCCATCGAGCTCCTTCATCAGGCTCTGCAGCTCACTGGCAGCCTGCGGCACGTCGACGCCGACGATGGTTGCACCGTCGCGGGCCAGCACGCGAGCGACTTCTTCGCCGATGCCCCGGCTCGCACCGGTGACCAGGGCGATCTTGCCGGCGAGGGGCAAGAGAGTGTCGACGGTGGGCACGTCGGTCTTGGTGCCCTGCGCGCCGATCCGGACGACCTGTCCCGAGACGTAGGCGGACTTGGGGGAGAGCAGGAAGGCCAAGGTGCTGGACACCGCAGCCTCGGCACCGTCGGCCACGTAGACCAGCTGGACGGTGCTGCCGCGACCGATCTCCTTGCCGAGGCTGCGGGTGAAACCCTCGAGAGCACGTTGCGCAACGCGCTCGCCGCCCTCGACGAGCTCCGGCGGGGTGCCGATGACGACCACCCGGGCGCAGGCCGACAACGAGCGCATCACCGGGGTGAAGAACTCGCGCAGGGCGCTCAGGTCGCTGGAGGAGGTCAAGCCGGTGGCGTCGAAGACCAGGCCCTTGAGCTTGCCCTCTTCGGGCTTGGCCTCGGTGGAGGAGATGCCGAGAGCGTCGAGCAGGCCGGGCAGCGACTCGACGAGTCGACCGCGCCCGCCGACGAGCACGGTGCCGTCAACGAGAGGGGCGCCGGGGGAGTACCGCTCGAGCTTCATCGGGTTGGGCAGGCCGAGGTTCTTGACGAGGACCTTGCCGATCGCCGACTGAGAAAAGCCCTGGTACTTGTCGCTCATGTGGATGCTGCCTCCATGCTGTTGGGGTGCTGTTGGGGTGCTGTTGGGGGTGCTGTCAGGGGTGATGGGGGGTCGAAGCAACTAGGTAACTAGTCGTGTAACTCGGTGTCCACTTTTCGTGACGTGACCGACATGCTCTTGGAGGGAGCGCAGTTACCCGTCAGTATGGTCCCATGACCGAGAGCATTCGTCGGGTCGCCATCATCGGCGGCAACCGCATCCCCTTCGCCCGTTCCAACAGCGCGTACTCCAGCGCGTCCAACCAGGAAATGCTGACCGCGGCCATCGACGGCCTCGTGACCCGTTTCGGTCTCGAAGGTGAGCGCCTCGGCGAGGTCGTCGCCGGTGCGGTGCTGAAGCACTCGCGCGACTTCAACCTCACGCGCGAGTCGGTGCTCGGGTCCAAGCTGTCCGCGCACACCCCCGCCACCGACATCCAGCAGGCGTGCGGGACCGGCCTGCAGGCCGCGATGCTCGTCGCCAACAAGATCGCGCTCGGCCAGATCGAGGTCGGCATCGCCGGCGGCACCGACACCACCTCCGACGCCCCGGTGGCTGTCAGCGAGAAGCTGCGCAAGAAGCTGATGAAGGTGAACGCGGCTCGCGACACCAAGTCGAAGCTGATGGCCCTCGGCGAGATCCGCCCCGGCGACATCGGCATCGAGGTCCCGCAGAACGGCGAACCGCGCACCAAGCTCTCGATGGGCGAGCACCAGGCCCTGACCGCGCTGGAGTGGCAGATCACCCGCGAGGACCAGGACGAGCTCGCTGCTGCTTCGCACCAGAAGCTCGCGGCTGCCTACGAGTCCGGCTTCATGGACGATCTGATCACGCCGTTCCGCGGCCTCGACCGGGACAACAACCTGCGGCCTGGCTCCTCGGTGGAGAAGCTCGCCACGCTCAAGCCGGTCTTCGGCAAGGGTGAGGCTGCGACGATGACGGCCGGCAACTCGACGCCGCTCACCGATGGCGCTTCGGTCGTGCTGCTGGCTTCTGAGGAGTGGGCGAAGGAGCATGAGCTGCCCGTCCTGGCCTACCTGACCTACTACGAGACTGCGGCGGTCGACTACGTCCACGGCGCCGAGGGCCTGCTGATGGCTCCGGCCTACGCCATGCCGCGGATGCTCGAGCGCGCCGGGCTGAAGCTTCAGGACTTCGACTTCTACGAGATCCATGAGGCGTTCGCCTCCCAGCTGCTCTCGACCCTCAAGGCGTGGGAGGACCCGGTGTTCTGCCAGGAGCGCCTGGGGCTCGACGCCCCGCTGGGCTCCATCGACCGCTCGAAGCTCAACGTCAACGGCTCGTCGTTGGCCGCCGGCCACCCGTTCGCCGCCACCGGCGGGCGAATCCTGGCCAACCTGGCCAAGCTCCTCGACCAGAAGGGCTCCGGCAGGGGCGTCATCTCGATCTGCGCCGCCGGTGGCCAAGGCGTCGTGGCGATCCTCGAGAAGGACTGACCACGGGCCCAGGTGGTGGGTCGCCCCGCGGTGACGACCTACTGCCTGGGCTGAGCTCTGCCGGTCCCTGCCAGCGCCAGGGCGGAGCCGACGAGGTGCTGGCGCACCTGGTCGGCGGAGATCGTGCCGACCGTCGGAATGCCAGGGGCGGCCTCCTTGACCAGGATCCCGACGCGGGCGAGCTGGAGCGAACCGAGACCGCTGGCGTAGAAGAGGTTCGCGAGCAGCACCGGGTCCTCGGTGGTGGTGAAGTCACCCGATGCCACGCCGGCCTCCAGGACCGAGGACATGATCGTGAGCGCCGAGGAGATGCCACGGCCGAGGCGGAAGAGCGCGCTCTCGGAGATCTCAGCGAGGAGCTCGGGTCCGGAGCGGCGCATCAGCGACTGGGCACAGTCGACGAACGCGGGGTGGCTGACGCCGTACGCCACGAACGCCTCGACGATCGCGGAGAGCTGGGCTGGGGGCCCGGTGACGTCAGCTGCCGCCGCGCTGAGCGCGTCGCGGAGCTCGTCGAGGTAGGAGACGACCGTGAGCGCGAACAGCTCCTCCTTGCCGGTGAAGTGCCGGTAGACGATCGCGCGATTGATCCCGACGGACCTCGCGATGTCCTCGATCTGAGCGTCACGCACGCCGCGGGCATCGAAGAGGGAACGCGTGGCGGCGATGATCTCGGCCTCGCGCGCCCGACGACGGGTCGCGGCCGCTCGGCGTCGGCCGTCGGTGTCGGCGGTGGTCATGGCAGGAGTGTACGGCGCGTGCAACTCCGAGTTGCACAACCGGAACAGGCTCCCGCCACAGGCGGTCCGAGCGGGATCGGTGACCGATCAACAGGGGACTTCAGACACGACAGCATGGGCACGCGGCATCATGCGTGGCGCCCTTGCCATCATGCCGCGCCAAGTAGTCCGGCGGGGCGGGTGCAGACGATGTGCGGCACCGAGCGCTGGCCTCGGCTGCAAGACGTCAAGCGTCGTCACGACCCGAGCAACGTCCTGCGCCACCACGCCACCATCAGCGCATGATCACGACGGTGTTGGCGGGGTGGTCTCGGCGCTCGCCGTCAGGAACGACTGCACGGTGCTGAGCACGTCGGCTGAGTCGGCGCCCTTGTCGTCTCGGTAGCGCACCACCCTGGCGAACCGCAGCGCAACTCCGCCGGGGTAGCGCGAGGACCGCTGGACCCCGTCGATCGCGATCTCCACGACCTGCTCAGGCCGCACGAAGACGACAGGCCCCTGCCGGTGGGTCTCCAGCTCGAGGAAGCGCTCCGTCTGCCAGGCCAGCATCTCGTCACTCAGGCCCTTGAAGGTCTTGCCCAGCATCACGAAGTCACCGGGCCGCGCGGGGTCGCGCGCGCCCAGGTGAAGGTTGGACAACCAGGTCTTGCGGCGCCCCGACCCCCACTCGACCGCGAGCACCACGAGGTCGAGGGTGTGCACCGGCTTCACCTTCACCCATGCGCCGCCACGTCGACCCGCGGCGTACGGCGCGGAGGGGTCCTTGACCACGACGCCCTCGTGGCCGGCAGCGATCGCTGCTGCCGCGAAGCGCTCAGCCTCGTCCGCATCAGAGGTCACCAGCTGCGCCACCCGGTTGCTCTCAGGCACCAGTGCCTCCAGGGCAGCGGCGCGCTCATGCGCGGGGGAGTCGAGGAGGTCGCGGCCATCGAGGTGCAGGACATCGAAGAAGTACGGCGTGACTGCGACCTCGGACGTTCCGTGGCTCCCGGTCCTCGAAGCCGTCTCCTGGAAGGGTCGCGGACGACCGTCAGGACCCAGGGCGAGCGCCTCGCCGTCCAGCACGAACGACTCCGCCGCCAGCCCTCGGGCCAACGTCACTACTTCGGGTAAGCGGTCGGTGATGTCGTCGAGGCTCCGCGTCACGACCAGCACCTCCTCGTCGCTGCGGTGCACCTGGATCCGGATGCCGTCCAGCTTCGTGTCGATCACACCGTTGCCGCCGACCTTGGCCAGCGCCTCAGCCACGGTCTTCGCCGACGAGGCCAGCATCGGCAGCACCGGTCGTCCGACCTCGAGCCGGATCTCGTCGAGTGCGGAGGCCCCGCCCTGGAAGGCTGCCTGCACCACTGGCAGCGTCGAGCCGGCCAGCATCGCCGCCCGGCGCACCGACGCCAACGGCACCCCAGCGACCGAGGCGATCGCCTCCTGGACCAGAGCGTCGGAGGCTCCTTGACGCACCTCGCCGGTCACCAGGCGACGCAACCACGGCTGTTCCTCGGCAGTCGCAGCTCCGAAGAGCAGTGCGACCGCTTCGGAGCGTGCTGCTTGCGACCCGGCGCCGGCCATCGCCGCCAGCAACTCGAACGCGCTGTCCACCCCGGCGACCGTCAGCGTCGCCGTCGCAGCCGGCTGCGGCAACGCCGACAACCCTCGTCCGCCGAGACCCGTGCGGCGTTGACGGAGCGATCCTCCGACGTAGGCCACCACCGTTTCCATGTCGGCGGCGTCATCACGTGCCCGCGCCAGCAGCTCGGCGATCGCAGCCACCTTGGCCTTGCGGGAGCGGGTCGCCGCCACCGCGGCCGAGACCCGGACGACGTCGAGGAGCAGCATGAGCGTATTGAACACGGAGGCACCCCCGCGTGGCCTCATCCGTGGGGCTGCGGAGCGCTGGTGACCTCAGGGCCGCGGGGAGTCGAGCACAGCAGCGGCGACGGCTCCCCGCACCACCTGCTCGAAGACGCCGTCGAGGTCGTCGATGCCCCCGAAGTATCCGCTGACCTCGAGGGAGACGAAGCCGTGCAGGGCACTGAAGACGGCCATCCCGGTCGACAGGATGCGCTCCTCGCGCAGTCCGGTCGAGCGCACCATCACTCCGAGCGCCTCGATCACGCCTCCGGCAGCCTCGAAGAAGGCATCGCGGTCGAGCGGGGACCGCGTGATCGCGGCGTAGCGCTGCGGGTAGGTCGCAGCGAAGTCCCGCAGCTGGTGGCACAGCGCCTCGATGCCATCGGCGCCGGCCCGGCCCATCGCTGCCCGCTGCACGTGTCGACCCATCAAGGCCATCGCGCGAACCTGGATCTCGGCGCGCAGCTCTTCGAGGTTCGTCACGTGGTTGTAGAGCGAGGAGACCCGGGTATCGAGCTCGGCGGCCAGCAACGTCATCGACAAGGTGTCGTAGCCGTCGCGGTCGACGAGCTGCTCGGCGGCAAGCACGACGGTCTCGTGGTCGAGGCGGGCGCGTCGCTCTGGTGTCGTGGTCGCCGACATCGCTCTCGTTTCTCCAAGAATGGGCTTCGTGTGATCACGAATCACTATACGGGGATCGGACGTCGCCCGCTCACCAGCCAGGGGGCAAGGAGGCGAAGTCTGCAGCCCGGCCCTCGGCGAAAGCAGCCAGGGCTTCGAGGTTCGCGGGCCCACCCATCAGCTCGGCGAAGGCGGCGTTCTCCCGCTCCCGGGCGGCGGCGATCTCCGCCTGCAGCGGCTCGGTCATTGTCCGCTTGACCGCGACGAGGGAGGAGATCGGTCGGGTCGCGAGCAGCTCGGCATGACGGCGCGCTTCGGGCAGCAGGTCGGCCGGTTCGCACAGTCGCCACACCAGGCCCATCTCCTTGGCCTGCTCAGCACCGACCCACTCGGCCGACATCAGCAGCCAAGCCGCGTCCTGCCGGCCGATGAGCAACGGAAGCAGGTAGGAGGAGGCAGCCTCCGGCGCGACGCCCAGGCTCGTGAACGGGCACTTCAGCCGCGCCGAGGTCGACATGAAGGCCAGGTCGGCGAAGCCGAGGATCGTGGCGCCGATCCCGAGCCCGACGCCGTTGACAGCACAGATCAGGGGCTTCGGGAACGCGACCAGGGCGTCGAGCAGCCCGAGGAACCCGTGCTTCCCCCGCTTGAAGTCGGGGTCGGTCGCCATCTGGTGCATCTCGAGCAGGTCGGTGCCCGCACTGAACCCACGCCCGTTGCCGGTCAGCAGCACCACGGCGACTGACGGGTCGACAGCGGCGTCCAGCAGCGCTTGCGCGGTGGCGTCGTACAGCGCTTCGTTGAAAGCGTTCAGGGCGTCCGGCCGGTCGAGGGTCAGGGTGCGCACCCGGGCTTGGTCGGCGATCAGCAGCGTCATGGGGTCAGGATAGCGATGAAATAGAACGTGTTCTCGTTTCTCGGTGTCCGTGGATCGAACTACGCTCCTGGCCATGACGACGGTCGGGCTGGCGCGGGTATGGCGCCCCGACTGGCCGTGTCACGTGGGGTCCACGCTTGCCCAGCAACGCCACGGTCAGGGAGATCCCACCTATCGCCGAGACGGCGGCCGGCGGATCTGGAGAGGGCTGCGGACTCCCCAAGGCCCCGCCACGTTGTTCATCCAGTCCCACCCAGATGTTGGCGAGGTTGCGGCCGAGGCCTGGGGCAGTGGGGCCGAGTGGGCGCTGGAGTCGCTGCCCGACCTGCTCGGTGCCTCGGACAGCTGGGAGGGGTTCGAGCCCCGTCACCCTGTGCTCGCAGAGGTGTGGCGCCACCATCCGCACCTGCGGCGGGGCCGCAGCGCGCTGTTGCTCGAGTCGCTGGTGCCGGCGATCATCGAGCAGAAGGTGACGGGCCAGGAAGCCTTCGCCGGCTTCCGCAGGTTGGTGCGCCGCCACGGCGAGCAGGCTCCCGGGCCCGGTGCCGACGTCGACCTCTGGATCCAGCCCGACGCAGACACCCTGCGCACGATCCCGTCGTGGGAGTGGCTGAAGATGCACATCGACCCGGCTCGGTCACGGACCATCGTGACGGTGGCGAGAGTGGCGGAGTCCCTCGAACGCCTGACCGCTGGCTCGCCCGAGGAGGCCGACCTGCGGATGCGCAGTCTCCCGGGGGTGGGGATCTGGACCAGCGCCGAGGTGCGGATGCGCACCTTCGGCGATCCGGATGCCGTCTCCTTCGGCGACTACCACGTGGCCAAGGACGTCGGGTGGGCCCTGACGGGCAGGCCGTTCGACGACGCCGAGCTGGAGACCTTTCTCGAGCCGTACCGGCCGCAGCGGGGACGGGTCCCGGCGTTGGTCGCCGCCGGCGGTCTCCACCGCCCGCGGCACGGTCCCCGGATGGCTCCGCGCACCCACCTGCCCTGATCACGTCAGTGCGTTCTCCTGAGTGACCGGCACCAGCGCGATCGCCACGAGAGGGAAGAGCGCTGCCAGGGCGAACAGCATCGAGTAGCCGCCGTAGGTGACAGCAAGGGCCCCGAGCGGTGGCACCAACGCGCTGGTGAGGAACTGCGCGGTGTTCTGGACACCCAGGGCGCGCCCCGACCAGTGGGAACCTGCTCGTTCGGCCACCGCGGTGAAGGCCAATCCGTTGTCCGCCACCGTCACGATCGTCGCCACGACGATCAGAGGTACGGCGACGGCCCAGTCCAGCCCGGCAGCGACCCCCAAG
Source organism: Nocardioides sp. (assembly GCA_049586475.1). GTDB lineage: Bacteria > Actinomycetota > Actinomycetes > Propionibacteriales > Nocardioidaceae > Nocardioides. The sequence goes on along the minus strand of JBAVCA010000068.1, from coordinate 874 downwards.
CCAGCCATGGTGAGAGCAGCGCCAGCAGCGACCCACCGCAGGGGACGCATCCGTGAGCCCACGACGTCGGAGAGCTGTCCGACTGCGATGCGACCCAGTGCCCCGCCCACCTGCGAGAGGGCGACCAGCGACCCGGCGGCACCAGGAGACCAGTTGCGGTCCTGCACCAGCCAGACCAAGGCGAAGGTCCACACCACGAACTGGGGCACCACCAGCAGGACGGAGACTCCGTGGATCCGGGCCAGGAAGCGGTTGCCGCGATACGGGTTGTCCACCGCAGCGTCCCTCCGGTCCGGTCGCGGAGGGTCGATCACGACCGCGGCCACGAGGATCGCAGCCAACGCGGTGGCGGTCGTCGGCACCCAGAGCGCGGCATACACGCCCTGGGCGTCGGCGAGGAGGGCGATGGTGATGGCGGCGATTCCCACCCCGATCGGCTGGGCCATCTGCCGGATCCCCATCGCCAGTCCGCGGCGACGAGGTGGGAACCAGCCGACCACGACGCGGCCGCTGGCCGCACTGGTGCTCGCGGCCGCGGCCCCGCCGAGGAACAACGCCAGCGTGAGCCACCCGAGGCTGGGTGCCAGCGCGGCTGCCAGACCGGCGATCGTCGTCAGGCTCAGCCCCGCGAGCAGCACCACCCGCTCACCGCGGCGATCGGTCACCAGTCCCCACGCAACCAAGGACAGCATCACGCCAAGGGTGGGGGCAGCCGCGACCAACCCGGCCCGGGGCAGGGACAGACCCTCCTGCTGCACCAGCGCGGGGATCAGGAAGGCCGGGCCGTGCGCCATCACCGCTGCGGAGGCCTGAGCGACAGTGCTCGCGCCGAGCATCGACCAACGCCGCGTCGTCCCGACGTGCTGGATCGGTC
>JBAVCA010000067.1:0-1704 GCA_049586475.1 Nocardioides sp. | reverse complement strand
GCCCACAACGACACCGAGCCCCAGAAGCCCGCGGCGATGCCGTCGACGACGAAGCGGTGCCGGTACGGCGCCAGCAGCTCGAACAGCGCGTCCGCCGCCGCGACGTCGTCCAGCCGGGTCGCCACCTCCACGTAGCCACACAAGGAACCCAGCCGTTCCGAGTCGTGCAAGGGCAGGCCGGCGAAGCCCTCGCCGCACGCACGGCGCAGCTCCGCGCGAGCGGCAGCCTCGCGCCCGGCCAGCACGTCGATGAACGCCAGCAACGGACGCAACGACGGCGACGGCTCGTAGTCAGGTGGTGCCGCGGGCTGTGCATCAGCCAACACACAGATGTCGTCATACCGTTCCTCGCTCAAGAGGCAGCCCAGCAGCTGGGTCAGCCCTAGCACGCTCGCGTTCACCGAACCCGTTCGTCGCCCGGCCTCCATCACCTCCGCGGCCGTCCCGTGGGTGATCTCGGGCTTGCCGGCGATCAAAGCGAGGGTGCCCTGGAACAGCGGGACGTACCACGACACCGACGGGTGGGGGATGTCTGCCGCCTCGGCGGCGAACGCCCCGACCTCCTGGCGGGCCCTGACCACGTCGCCGAGCTCCAGCAGCGCAACCACTCGGAAGCGCAATGCCAACAGGACATGGATGGGGTCGCCCGACGCCCGCGCCGCGCGTTCCATCTCATAACTGGCCTCGAGCCGGCGCTCCACGTCGTCGGGCCCCGCGACGGCGTCGCACCAGGACGCCAGCGCCCGGGCTAGAGCCGCGCGGTCACCGACCCGCCGGGCCATCGCCACCGCCTCCTCGGCCATCTCGCGGCGGCGCGTCGTGTCGGCGGTGAACGACAGGGCCACTGAGAGTCGCGCGAGCACCCAGGACCGCAGCGAGGCGTCGCCCGGTGGTAGCAGGTCCAGGGCTTCCTCCAGCAGCCGCTGCTGACGCGAGTCGAAGAGCGAGACCTCGAAGCCCGTGAGGCCCGCGCCGTAGCCCAAAGCTGCCCTTGCGAACGCGTCGGCATCGCCGTCGATGCGTGCCAGCGAGACGGCCTCGAGAAACACCTTTCGGGCAGAGGTCTCGTCGCACCCTCCCAGAGCCTCACCCAGGCGGATCAGGAGGTCAGGCGTGGGCGCGGTCCACTCGCGCGCGAGGCGCAGCTGCTCCGCCGCTTCGTGCCATGCGTTGCGTGACATCGCTTGATCGGCCGCGAGCAGGCGGTGCGGGACAGCCGCACGATGATCGCCAGCTGCGGCCAAGTGCCCTGCCACCGCGGCTGGGCGACGGTGCCCATCACCCACCCAGCGGGGTGCGGCGACGGCCGCGCGACGGTGCAGTTCGGTCAGCTCATGATCTGGGGTCGCCCGCCGGACCGACTCGCGGACAAGGTCGTGGGCGAACGCCGGCAGCTGCTCGTCGCCCAGCAACCTGGCGCCCGACGCCTCGGCCAACGCGCCCCGTACCTCCGCCTCGCCACACTCCGCCACTTCCACCAGGAGAGGTATCGGCGCGCCGTCGCCCAGCACCGCGAGCGCTGCAAGCACGACGCGCCCTGGTGCAGAGATGGTGGCGAGCCGCTGGTCCAGCACGGTGCGGACAGTGTCCGGCAGCGCAGGCGCGTCCGACGCGTCACTCAGAACCGCGAGCCGTCCCTGACTCACCAGCAGCCGCACCATCTCCCGGACGAACAGCGGATTGCCACCCGTCCAACGGCGGACC
>JBAVCA010000066.1:0-12220 GCA_049586475.1 Nocardioides sp. | reverse complement strand
TGCCAGACCACGCCGACACCCGCCTGCACCGGGTCCTCCTTGCGAGCGCGTCCGGCGCCGAGGCGCCAGGCAGCCATCCCCACCGCCATCGCGTCCAGCCGGGTGAGCACTCCGGTCGTCGGGGCTGCGACCACGTGTGCCTCGCGCGCTGTGGGGAGCGCGGCGTCCGGGTCACCGTCCTGGGCCCGGATCATCGCCTTCCAGGCATCCATCGCCGAGCCGTCTGCCAGCGCCACGGCGGGGTCGACATCCTCGCGACCGGCGGCTGTCAGCATCTCGCGGGCCAGGGCGACGGTGAGCTCGACGACGTCGGACGGCCCGCCACCGGCCAGCACCTCGACCGACTCGGCGACCTCGATCGCGTTCCCGGCGGTGTAGCCGAGCGGGGTGGACATGTCGGTCAGCAGCGCGACCGTGCGCACCCCGGCGTCCGTGCCGAGACCGACCATCACCTCAGCGAGCTCGCGCGCGCGCTCCAGGTCCTTCATGAAAGCACCCGAGCCGACCTTGACGTCGAGCACCAGCGCGCCGGTCCCCTCAGCGATCTTCTTGCTCATGATGGAGGAGGCGATCAGGGGGATCGCCTCGACCGTGCCGGTGACGTCGCGCAAGGAGTAGAGCTTTTTGTCGGCCGGCGCCAGGCCGTCCCCGGCTGCGCAGATCACCGCGCCGACCGACTCCAGCTGCGCCATCAGCTCGTCGTTCGACAGCGAGGCGCGCCAGCCGGAGATCGACTCGAGCTTGTCGAGGGTGCCCCCGGTGTGGCCGAGCCCGCGGCCAGAGAGCTGCGGCACCGCGACGCCACAGGCAGCCACCAGCGGCGCGAGAGGAAGAGTGATCTTGTCCCCGACGCCGCCGGTGGAGTGCTTGTCGGCAGTGGGCCTCGACAGGGCGTCGAAGTTCATCCGCTCCCCCGAAGCGATCATCGCCGCCGTCCACCGGCCGATCTCGACGCGCTCCATGCCGTTGAGCAGGATCGCCATCGCAAGGGCCGACATCTGCTCGTCGGCGACGTCGCCGCGCGTGTAGGCCGCGATCACCCAGTCGATCTGGCTCTCGGTCAGCGCGTGACCGTCGCGCTTGGCGAGGATCACCTCGACGGCATCGTGGTCAGTCATGGCGGAACCCTACGACCGCGAACCTCAGCCGAGGTCGTCGGGACCGAAGGCGCTCGGCAGGACGTCGTCCATCGTCCTGAGCCCCGAAGGCGTCTGCAGCAGTAGCGTCGGTCCGCCGTTCTCGTGGAGCAGCTGGCGGCAGCGTCCACACGGCATGATCACCTCGCCCTGCCCGTTGACGCACACGAAGTGCGTGAGTCGGCCGCCGCCTCCGGCGTGCAACGAGGAGACCAGTCCACACTCCGCGCAGAGGGCCACGCCGTACGCGGCGTTCTCGACGTTGCAGCCGACCACCACCCGGCCGTCGTCCACGAGCGCGGCGGCACCGACCCGGAACTTGCTGTACGGCGCGTAGGCGCGCTCCGCGACAGCGACTGCGGCCGCATGCAGCGCTGACCAGTCGCAAGCGGGTGCGTTCACGAGCACTCCTTCGGTGGTGATTCGCGCGGTGGCCCCGTTCTGGCGCCACCTGGGCGGGTGGTTGGTGCAGGTCGTTGCAGGTTCCAGGTTGATAACCCTTGGCTGATGCTCGTGATTTTCGGCACCTTGGGCCCCGAGTATCCGTTACGTTATGCGATCGCTGCACCGCAAACCCGAGTGGTGCACGGATCTGGAGGCTCCACGTGAAGAAGATGAAGAAGGCCGTCGTCGGCGGCATCGCCGCGCTCGCGGCATCGACGGTCCTGGCAGCTTGCGGAGACGCCCCCGCCGATGAGACCACCCCTGGCTCCGGCGCGAGCGACTCCGCCGGTGGCGAGCCCACCACTGACTTCCTTCCGTGCGTCGTCTCCGATGCCGGTGGGTTCGACGACAAATCGTTCAACCAGCTCAGCTACGAGGGCGTCGCCCAGGCAGCCGACGAGCTCGGTGCTGAGTTCAAGGCGGTCGAGTCCAACAGCGAGAACGACTACGGCCCCAACCTCGAGAGCCTCACGGCCGAGGGCTGCGACGTCATCGTCACGGTGGGCTTCGCCCTGTCCGCCGCGACCGTCGAGTCCGCGACCGCGAACCCGGATGTCGAGTACGTCCTGATCGACGACGCGGCCGACAACGACTTCGACGGGACCAAGGACGCCGAGAACGTCAAGCCGCTCCTCTTCGACACCGCGCAGGCAGCCTTCCTGGCCGGCTACGCGGCAGCGGACTTCACCGAGTCCGGCACCATCGGCACCTACGGCGGCCAGCCCTTCCCGACCGTGACGGTCTTCATGGACGGCTTCATGCAGGGTGCGGAGTACTACGCCTCCGAGAAGGGCAAGGATGTCAAGGTCGTCGGCTGGGACGGCAAGGACGGTTCCTTCACGGGTGGTTTCGAGGCCAACCAGACCGCCACCACGACCGCCAAGCAGCTGCTCGACCAGGGCGCTGACGTGATCCTTCCCGTCGGTGGCCCGATCTACCAGGGCGCACTGTCGGCGATCGCGGACTCGGGCAAGGACGTTGCCCTGATCGGGGTGGACGCGGACTTCTTCGAGACCGACCCCAACACCCAGGACGTCGTGATGACCTCGATCCTGAAGAACATGAAGATCTCGACCTACGAGGCGGTCCTGGCCGCCGGCAACGACAGCTTCGACCCCGAGGCCTACATCGGCACCCTGGAGAACGACGGCGTCGGCATCGCGCCGTTCCACAACTACGAGGAAAAGATCTCCGACACGCTCGCTGCTGAGCTGGACGAGGTCCGCGCGGGCATCATCGACGGTTCCATCTCCGTCACGTCCTACCTCAACCCCTGATTCACCGCTAGACACACTCAACAACGCTGCACCCCGTGGCGAGGGGGATCGACCGTCGGTCGGTCCCCCTCGCGCACGTCTCGGGCTCGTGCCAGCCTTAGGATCGCCACATGCAGCTTGAACTGCGCAACATCACCAAACGCTTCGGTGCTCTCGTTGCCAACAGCCACATCTCCCTGACCGTCGAGCCGGGCGAGGTGCATTGCCTTCTCGGTGAGAACGGTGCCGGGAAGTCGACGTTGATGAACGTCCTCTACGGGCTCTACCAGGCCGACGAGGGCGAGATCGTGCTCGATGGCGAGGTCCAACACTTCGCCGGCCCCGGCGACGCGATCGCGGCCGGCATCGGCATGGTCCACCAGCACTTCATGCTGGTCCCGGTCTTCAGCGTCGCCGAGAACGTCATGCTCGGCAACGAGAGCACCGGGTTCGCCGGCTCCCTCGACCTCGAGGCGGCGCGCGCACGCGTGGTCGAGATCTCGGACCGCTTCGGCTTCCACGTCTCCCCCGACGCCACCGTCGAGGACCTCCCCGTCGGCGTGCAGCAGCGGGTCGAGATCATCAAGGCCCTCTCTCGCGACGCGAAGGTGCTCGTCTTCGACGAGCCGACCGCGGTCCTGACCCCGCGCGAGACCGACGAGCTGATGGACATCATGCGCCAGCTCAAGGAGTCCGGGGTCGGCATCGTCTTCATCACCCACAAGCTGCGCGAGGTGCGCGAGGTGGCGGACAAGATCACCGTGATCCGGCTCGGCAAGGTCGTCGGTGAGGCCAGCCCCACCGCCACCAACGCCGAGCTCGCCTCCCTCATGGTCGGGCGACCCGTGGAGCTCACCGTCCACAAGGGTGCCCCGCAGCTGAAGGACAACTCCCTGGTGGTCGAGGGCCTCTCGGTCGTGGACGACGCGGGCATCACCCACGTCGACGACGTGAGCTTCACCGTCGCCGGCGGCGAGATCCTGGTGATCGCCGGGGTCCAGGGCAACGGACAGACCGAGATCACCGAGGCTCTGGTCGGCCTGCAGCACCACGTGAGCGGATCGATCCGTCTCGACGACCAAGAGCTGGTCGGCAAGAGCGTGCGCAGGATCCTCGACGCCGGTGTGGGCTTCGTCCCCGAGGATCGCCAGAGCGACGGGCTGGTGACCTCGTTCACCATCGCCGAGAACCTCATGCTCGACCGCAGCCACGGCAAACAGTTCACCTCGTTCGGCTCGGTGCTCCGCTCGAAGCTCAACGCCTTCGCCCAGGAGAAGCTCGAGGCCTACGACATCCGCGCTCCCGGTATCTTCACCCGGGCTGGCAACCTGTCCGGTGGCAACCAGCAGAAGGTGGTCGTGGCGCGCGAGCTCTCCCGCGACCTGCGCCTCCTCGTCGCCGCACAGCCGACCCGAGGGGTCGACGTGGGCTCCATCGAGTTCATCCACAAGCAGATCGTCGCAACGCGTGACACCGGAATCCCGGTCGTCGTCGTGTCCACCGAGCTCGACGAGGTAGCTGCCCTCGCAGACAGGATCATGGTCATGTATCGCGGCAAGATCGTCGGCATCGTCCCGGCCGACACCCCACGAGAGGTCCTCGGCCTGATGATGGCCGGCGAGCGACCTGCCGGGGTGGTGGCATGACCCAGGGTGTCGAGGCCCAGGCGTCCCCGCCGCCGGAGGACGAGCAGGTTCCGTCTCCCGGCGAGGCCAACCACTGGCACTCCGTGCTGCGCTCGATCACCAGCGGCAACGCGATGGTGGCCTTCCTGTCCATCGTCCTGGCGGTGGTCGTCGGCTCCCTGATGATCCTGTTCACCGACGAGGAGGTACGCAGCACTGCTTCCTACATCTTCTCGCGCCCTCAGGACTTCCTCCAGGCGAGCTACAGCGCGATCGAGGGCGCCTACACCGCGCTCTTCCGTGGCTCGGTCTACAACACCCGGGCCGACGACTTCGCCACCGGCATCCGCCCGCTCACCGAGACCTTGAAGTTCGCCGGACCACTCATCGCCGCCGGGCTCGGCGTCGGGCTCGCCTTCCGCGCGGGCATGTTCAACATCGGCGGACGCGGACAGATGCTGCTCGCTGGCGCGGCCTCCGGCTACGTGGCCATCAATGCCGACCTGCCCGGTCCCCTGCTCCTCGTCGTGGCTGTCGTGGCGGGCATGCTGGCCGGTGGGCTGTGGGCCGGTATCGCCGGCCTTCTCAAGGCCCGCACGGGTGCTCACGAGGTGATCGTGACGATCATGCTCAACTACGTAGGCTTCTACCTGGTCTTCTTCATGCTCTCGCGCCAGAGCATCCTGCAGGCCCCGGGGTCGGTGAACCCGAAGTCGGTGGCCGTACCCGAGGAGGGGCGGCTGCCCGACATCGTGGGCGATCGTTACAACCTGCACCTCGGCTTCGTGCTGGCACTGGTCGCGGTGGCCGTGGTGTGGTGGATCCTCAACCGTTCGGCGATGGGCTACCGGTTCCGCGCCGTCGGGGAGAACCCCCACGCTGCTCGCACAGCCGGGATCAACGTCGGGCGCACCTATGTGCTCGTGATGGTGATCGCCGGATCGCTCGTCGGCCTTGCCGGCGCCAACCAGGCCCTCGGCACCGTGCCCAACGGCGTGACCGTGGACCTCGACGCCAGCATCGGGTTCGACGCCATCACCGTGGCCCTGCTGGGTCGGTCGAACCCGGTGGGCATCCTCGGTGCCGGACTGCTCTTCGGAGCCTTCAAGGCCGGTGGCTTCTCGATGCAGGCCTCCGAAGGAATTCCGGTCGACATCGTGCTGGTCATCCAGTCCCTCATCGTGCTCTTCATCGCGGCACCGCCGTTGATCCAGGCACTGTTCCGTCTACCCGTGAAGGAGGCGGCGTGACCGCCCTCGACACGTCGGCCGGAAGCACGCCGCCCGACGCCACGTCCCCCTCACCACGCGCGATGGTGAGCGCCAAGACGCCGATCCTGCTCAGCGTGATCACCCTGGGGCTGGGCGCGATCCTGCTGCTCGGGAGTCAGGCAGGTGACACCACGTTCCGCCTCTCCTCGCGCGAAGACCTCTTCGCCCTGCCGGACCTGACGCTTCCTGCCCAGGGCACCGGCTGGGTCGCGGTCATCCTGATGGCGGCTGCGTCGGTGGAGGCTTGGCGCCGTCTGCGCGTGGCTCACACCGCGACTCCCCTGTGGATGATTGCCGGCTTCTCCTTCGTGGCCATGACCGGCTTCCTCTCCTGGGCCGCGGCCGGCGGGACGATCCCCGTGGTGGGGCTGCTCGGCGGCTCGATCGCCCTGGCCGTCCCCTTGGTGTTCGGGGCTCTCGGCGGCGTCCTCGGGGAGCGCGCCGGGGTCGTCAACATCGCCATCGACGGCCAGCTCCTCGCCGGCGCCTTCGCTGCTGCCCTCTTCGGCTCGGTCACCGGCTCGGTCTGGGGCGGCCTCGTCGGCGCCATGGCCGCCGGCGCACTCGTCGCGCTGATCCTGGGGCTCTTCGCCATCACCTACTTCGTCGACCAGATCATCGTCGGAGTCGTGCTCAACGTGCTGGTGATCGGTGTGACGAGCTTCCTGTTCACCCAGGTGATGGTGCCCAACACCGCGTCGCTCAACGCGCCGCCACGCTTCTCGCGGCTCTCGATCCCGGGCCTCTCCGAGATCCCTCTCCTCGGACCGGTGCTGTTCCGCCAGACCGCGATCGTCTACCTCCTCTACGTGATGGTCGCCCTGGTCACCTGGTCGCTCTACCGCACTCGCTGGGGGTTGCGGGTGCGCGCGGTCGGCGAGCACCCCATGGCCGCCGACACCGTCGGGATTAAGGTCAACCTGACCCGCTACCGCACCGTGCTGCTCGGCGGCGCCATCGCCGGGATGGGCGGTGCCTTCTACACCCTCGTCTCGGTGCCGCAGTTCAACCGGGAGCTCACCGGAGGTGCCGGCTACATCGCTCTGGCCGCGGTCATCTTCGGCAAGTGGAACCCGATCAAGGCGACCCTCGCCGCACTGCTCTTCGGCTTCGCCTCCAACCTGCAAGGAGTGCTCTCCGCCATCCGTTCTCCGGTGCCGAGCGAGTTCATGCTGATGCTGCCCTACGTGGTGACCATCTTCGCCGTCGCCGGACTGGTCGGTCGTTCCCGACCGCCGGCAGCGGTGGGGACGCCCTACCGCAAGGGCTGAGCGGAGGCCTGATCCAGGGGCTGGTCCAGGGCGCGCAGAGCGGTCGCCGCGAGGAGCGCCGCTCCGTAGCCGGTGGCACGCTCGTCGACGCGCAGGTTGCCCTGGTGCAGGTCGTACGTCGGTCCGCCCGGCGTGCGAGTTCCGAGGCGGAACATGGCACCCGGCACGTGGGTGCCGTACCAGCCGAAGTCCTCGCCGCCCAGGCTCTGGGGCACCTCGGTCACGGCCCCCGGTCCGATCACGTCGAGCACTGCGGCCTCCACGACCGCATTGCACCGCTGGTCGTTGACGACCGGCGGCACGCCCTGGTGGTAGTCGACGCGCGCCGTCACTCCGTAGGGCCGCACGATGTCGAGCACGGCCTCCCGCACGATCGGCTCGCACCGGGCCCAGGCCTCTGGGTCGAGGATCCGCACCGTGCCCCCGACCAGGCCGTGGCCGGGGATCACGTTGACTGCAGACCCTGCTCGCAGCATGCCCCACACCACGCTCACCCCGGCCCGAGGGTCGAGACGACGACTCAGGACCGCAGGTAGCTCGGTGGTGACCTTGGCGAGGGCGAAGGTCAGGTCGCCGGTCAGGTGCGGCCGCGACGTGTGACCTCCCGCTCCCTCGAGGTGGACCTCGATCTTGTCCGCTGCACTGGTCAGCGCGCCGGAGCGCAGGCCGACCAGCCCGACATCCACCGCCGGCTCGCAGTGCAGGGCGTAGATCTGCGCGACGCCGTCGAGAGCTCCCTGCGCGATGAGCTGCTTGGCTCCCCCGGGCATCACCTCCTCGGCCGGCTGGAAGATCAGGCGGACCCGCCCCGGCAGTGCGCCACGCTCGTGGAGATCGCTCAGAGCCAGGGCTGCGCCGAGCAGCGCGGCCGTGTGCACGTCGTGCCCGCACGCATGAGCGGCGCCGGCGACGGTGCTGGACCATGGCTCGCCGGAGACATCGTCGAGCGGGAGCGCATCCAGGTCGGCCCGCAAGGCGACGATCGGACCCTCGCCGGGGCCGAGGTCGGCGATGCAGCCGGTCGTGGCCAGCGGGCGCACCCGCCACCCGGCGCGCTCCAACCTGGCGAGGACCAGCTCCGTCGTGCGGGTCTCCACCCAGGAGAGCTCGGGGTGGGCGTGCAGATCGCGGCGGAGCTCGACCAGCTCGTCGTCGTAGGCGCTGACGAGCTGGGCGACCAGGGCGGAAGGAGAGATCTCGGGCATCACCCCCAAACCTATCGCCGAGTGATTCAGGCATCACGACCTGCTCCGGTTCGCGTCCTGGCGCCTCGAGGAGCTACGGGGCTCGCATCGCCTGTCCCTGGTCGTACGCCGCCACGATCTCATCAGCCGCCACCGTGGCCACGAGATCCCCGGCGAGCACCCGAGCACGCACGCCGTCGCGGATCGCCCGCACTCCCGGGGAGTGTCGGAGCCGCTGCTCGAGCTCGTCGCGCACCAGCGCCCAGGTGAACTCGAGCTGCTGCTCAGCGCGCTTGGCGGCCAGGCCGTCGATGCCGAGGTGCTCGCGGTGCCCCAGCACCTGCTCCCAGAGCTCGGCCACACCGACATCGGTGAGCCCGGAGACGGTCACCACCGGTGGGGCCCACTCTCCGTGTCCACGCACGAGCCGGAGGGCGCCGGCAAGCTCCCGGGCAGCGCCACGGGCCTCCATCTCCCGGTCGCCGTCGGCCTTGTTGACCGCGATCACGTCGGCGATCTCGAGGATCCCCTTCTTGATGCCCTGGAGCTGGTCCCCGGTGCGGGCCAGGGTGAGGAACAGGAACGTGTCGACCATCCCGGCCACCGTGACCTCGGACTGCCCGACCCCCACCGTCTCGACCAGGATCACGTCGTAGGCCGCTGCTTCGAGCACCGTCATCGCCTGCACCGTGGCCCGCGCCACCCCGCCCAGGGTGCCGGCCGAGGGGCTGGGGCGGATGAACGCAGCGGGATCGACGCTGAGCTGCGCCATCCTCGTCTTGTCGCCGAGCACCGAGCCGCCGGTACGCACGCTGGAAGGATCCACCGTCAGGACGCCCACCCGATGACCAGCCGCGGTGAGCCGAGCGCCGAGCGCCTCGATGAAGGTCGACTTCCCGACCCCTGGCACTCCGCTGATCCCGACCCGCACGGCCGGTGAGTGCACGCCGGAGCCGGGACTCTCGGTGAGGAGCGTGAGGAGCTCGCGCGCCTCCACCCGCCGCTCGGGCCTGGCGGACTCCACCAGCGTGATCGCCTGGGCGATCGCCGCGCGTCGCCGGTCCCGAACCCCGGAGACCAGGGCCACGACGTCGGTGCGACTCAATGCTCGAGCTGCTCGCGCAGCTTGCCCAGCAGGTCGAGCGCCGACTCGGCGATGACCGTGCCGGGCAGGAACACCGCTGCCGCTCCCATCTCGAGCAGCGTGGGGACGTCGTCGGGCGGGATGACCCCGCCGATGACGACCATGATGTCGTCACGACCCTGGTCGGCCAGCGCGCGCTTGAGCGCGGGGAGCAGCGCCAGGTGACCGGCGGCCAGCGAGCTGACCCCGACGAGGTGCACGTCGGCGTCGACCGCCTGTTGGGCGACCTCCTCCGGCGTCGAGAAGAGCGGGCCCACGTCGACGTCGAAGCCCATGTCGGCGAACGCGGAGACGATCACCTTCTGACCGCGGTCGTGGCCGTCCTGGCCCATCTTGGCCACCAGGATCCGCGGACGACGGCCCTCGGCCTCGTCGAACTCAGCGGTGGCGTCGAGCACCTGCTGCACGAGGGTGCTCTCGCCGGCTGCGGACTCGTCCCTGTACACGCCACTGATCGTACGGATCACGGCCTGGTGCCGCCCGTAGACCTTCTCCATCGCGTCCGAGATCTCCCCGACAGTGGCCTTGGCCCGGGCTGCGTCGACGGCGAGGGCGAGCAGGTTGCCGTCGAGGTCGCTGCCACCCGACGCACCGCGCTCCGCGGAGCTGGTCAGCGCCTCGAGCGCCCGCCGTACATCGTCGTCGTTGCGCTCGGCGCGCAGCCGCTCCAGCTTAGCGATCTGCTGGCGATAGACGTCGTCGTTGTCGACCCGGAGCACGTCGAGCTTGTCCTCGGCGGCGAGCCGGTAGGTGTTGACGCCGATCACCGCCTGCGAGCCGGAGTCGATGCGGGCTTGCGTGCGAGCCGCAGCCTCCTCGATGCGCATCTTGGGAATGCCCTGCTCGATGGCCTTGGCCATCCCCCCGGCCTGCTCGGCCTCCTGGATGTGAGCCCAGGCGCGCTCGGCCAGGTCGTGAGTGAGGCGCTCGACGTAGTAGGAACCGGCCCACGGGTCGATGGTGCCGGTCGTGCCGCTCTCCTGCTGCAGGAGCAGCTGGGTGTTGCGGGCGATCCGGGCGCTGAAGTCGGTCGGCAACGCGATCGCCTCGTCGAGGGCGTTCGTGTGCAGGCTCTGGGTGTGGCCCTGGGTAGCGGCCATCGCCTCGATCGCGGTGCGTCCGACGTTGTTGAAGACGTCCTGTGCGGTCAGGCTCCAGCCGCTGGTCTGGGAGTGCGTGCGCAGGCTGAGCGACTTGGGGTTCTCCGGGTGGAAGTCACGCACCAGCCGCGACCACAGGGCGCGGGCCGCGCGCATCTTGGCGACCTCCATGTAGAAGTTCATCCCGATCGCCCAGAAGAAGCTCAGCCGCGGGGCAAACGCGTCGATCGTCATCCCGGTGTCGAGCCCGGCGCGGATGTACTCCACGCCATCGGCCAGCGTGTAGGCGAGCTCGAGGTCGGCGGTCGCCCCGGCCTCCTGCATGTGGTAGCCGGAGATCGAGATCGAGTTGAAGCGCGGCATCCGCGCCGAGGTGTAGCTGAAGATGTCGGAGATGATCCGCATCGACGGCGCCGGCGGGTAGATGTAGGTGTTACGGACCATGAACTCCTTGAGGATGTCGTTCTGGATGGTTCCCGCGAGCTGCTCCGGCTTCACCCCCTGCTCCTCGGCCGCGGCGATGTAGAGCGCCAGCACGGGCAGCACGGCGCCGTTCATCGTCATCGACACCGACATCTCGTCGAGCGGGATGCCGTCGAAGAGGGTCCGGGTGTCGTAGATCGAGTCGATCGCCACACCCGCCATCCCGACGTCGCCGCGCACCCGCGGGTGGTCGGAGTCGTAGCCGCGGTGGGTCGCGAGGTCGAAGGCGACGCTCAGGCCCTTCTGGCCGGCCGCGAGATTGCGGCGGTAGAACGCGTTGGACTCCTCGGCGGTCGAGAAGCCGGCGTACTGGCGGACGGTCCAGGGCTGGGTCGTGTACATCGTCGGGTAGGGCCCGCGCAGGAACGGGCTCAGCCCCGGCCAGGTGTCGAGGGCGTCGAGGCCCTCGAGGTGCTCAGGTCCGTAGACCGGAAGGATGTCGATGCCCTCGGGCGAGGTCCACGGGGTGCCCGAGGCTCCCGCCTGGGGGTCCGTCGAGGCGCCCTTGAGGCCCAACCCGGCAAAGCTCTTCGGAACACTCATGCCAGTGCCTCTCTCGTCCGGACCAGGAACGCCAAGGCGTCCACACCCATCGCACAGGCGTCGTCGGTGTGGTCGGTGGGCTTGCCGGCGATGATCACCCGGGTCGCGCCGGCCTCGCGCAGCGCGGCCGCAGCGGCCTCACCCCACTCGGCGTACGTCGGGTCGGCGCCGGCCAGGCAGACGACGGCCTGGCCGTCGTAGGCGGCGAGCAGCGCCTCGACGCCGTCCGTCGCCCCGGCGACCTCGACGCCGACTCCCCCGGCGGCGAACAGGTTGGTGGCGAAGGTGGCGCGTGCGGTGTGGGCCGCGACGGTGCCCATCGTGGCCAGGAAGACCCGTGCCGTGGGCGCGTCGTCGCGCAGCGCCTCGAAGGCTGCGCCGTAAGGGCGGACGTCGTCGAACGCGCCGTCCGGCGCCCGCTCGGGCAGCTCCTCGGCCAGGTTGGGGAACTCGGTGAGCCCGGTGAGCGGGCGCTTGCGGGTCGCGACCTGCTGGTCGCGCACCGCGGCGACCTCGGCGATCGCGGCGTCGAGGTCGGCGCCGGACTCCAGGTCGCCGAGGACCGCCCACGACGCGGCCGCGAGGTCGGCGGTGAGCTTCTCGACGGCGTACGAACCGCCGGCCGGGTCGGCGACCTTGGCCAGGTGCGACTCGGAGATCAGCAGTGCGGAGGTGTTGCGCGCGATTCGACGACCGAGCGCCTCCGGCTTGCCGAGCGGAGCGTCGAAGGGCAGGACGGTCACCGCGTCAGCGCCACCGACGC